>DLVS01000767.1 GCA_003445095.1 Verrucomicrobiales bacterium | reverse complement strand
AAACAAAACGTCGGCTGTTTCAATACGACGGACGCATTCCGCGTGGGGTTGATAGCCTATGAACTCCACCAGCTCGCGGGCAGAGGAGTTATGCACGAGCTCTCTGTCCGCTCGAGAGGTTACGCCAATCAAAACTAATCTAACAGTGTTGTGAATGGTGGGGTCCTCTTGGAGCCAACGTTCCAGCGCTTGCATCAGATAGAAGTGAGATCGTGGAAGAATCTCGATTCCTTTCTCGATCCGGCCGAGGCACTGGTACAGCCACCAGTTACGACACTGGTGCAATCCGATGTCGGTGTGTAGGTATCCTGAGTGGATGATCGTGAATTGCGTTGGCGAGTTAGAGGGTGTTGGCCCGCGGAAATCCTCCACATCGTAACCGTTGGTGATTGAGACTCGGGCGCGCTCGGCAAGCTGAGGGAAGCTCTGGCGAAACCGGGTCGCGGCTTCAGGTGTGTTGAGGATGATGCTTGCTGCCGAGGCCAAAGAGTGTTGCATCAATAATCGCTCTCGTCGGCGATGCCAACGAGACCGATAAATCTGAACTTCATCTAGCGCCCAAGGATCCCGTAGATCCGCCACCCACGGGATACGAAATTGATGAGCGAGTGCAGCCGCGATTCGCGCGTCGCCGAAGGGTGACATCGTCACGAAGATGACATCCGGCCGGTGCGTCTGAATCAGGTGAGCTCCCGCGTCGAGGTAAGCTGCATATCGCGCCTCCCTGATCGTTCGGGGAGGAGAGCCGGGTGGAGGCACACTCCACACGGTTCGGTGAACCACAGTCTCAGAACGAATATCTGCTAAGAGAGAGAGGTCTTCCGGCTTCCAGCGGCTACCTGGCTGCGCTTCCTCAGTCAAAACCACCGGGTCAAGGCCGAATGAGGAAAGGTGCTTAACGAACTTGACAGGACGCTGAACACCCGCCCCCCCAATCGGGGGAAAGAAGTGAGCGATAAACAGTACTTTCCTCATCTAGTAAAGCCGCGTGGCCGCTCTCAAAGGCCTACCGAGCGGTTTCGCCACACCAGATAATTCTCGTGGCTTCCGCTCCGCGCGATCGTCGAGTTGCACCGAATGGCGGGTAGCGGCCCGAGGTGAAGCCCTCGCCCTTACCTACTCCCGAGATACTAAACGAAGATTAACCGGGGGATTGGGATCGAGTGTAGATATTGATGTTGCCTCACCGGTATACGCTCCGACGTCCCATGGGCCAGTGGCGACCCGAGGTAGGCTCGCTTTGTCGATTTGGAACACAGTGGACAGATTTATTCCGCGAGCCAGCGCGTTGGCACCGACGGTTAAGCGCAAATCGTCGGCGCTCGGGAGCGTGGGTATAATATCGAGGTAGCCAGGATCTAGATACCTTCCATTGGGCTCGTAGCCAGAGTTCTGTATTGAACTCAGGGTTCGATAGTTGCCGGCGTACATAAAGACATACCGTTTCGAGGCCGAGACTGCGGGGTCAAAGTAAATGTTGTAATCGAGAGAATTGGGAAACGTTCCGCTCTCGTAGTTAATCATCGTGTAGTTGGCTTGGCCGGTACGATAAAAAATGTTATTCCGAATATGGATCGCACGCCGTGACGTGTTACTCTCGCCAGCAATGTAGACCTGAGTAGGCCCGTTTAGAAACGAGTTATTGTAGATACGAATAAATTGCGGATTTGTAGTGGCTACGTTGCCGATGATTCCAATCACACGGGTGTGCTTGTCTCGATTAAAAACATTGTTATAAATGTTTACGGAAGGCCCCTGACTCACGTAGATCGAAGCGGTTCCACCAATGGAGTTCCCCGGATAGTCCGTATAGAATGAGCAGTTAAAGACATTAATGTTAGTCCAGCCAGAGGATATTCCAGAGGTGCGCAAAAAGATGCCATCGGTGTGAGGCTTTTCTCCATATCCCAACCAATTCCCCGAGTCATATTGATGGTAGTCGCGAATGATCGTATCGTGGATCCAAATGTCGGAGAAGGCGGCCCCTGTCTTTCGGGGGGCAATGTCAACTCCCCAAACGAAGTAGTCATGGAGATCACAACGGTCCACTTCGATGTTTTTGGTTAAGGCGATGGACTTGATGGCGATCGGGTTGCGCATCTTGGTGAATTCGCAATTGCGGATTAGTACGCCATCGCAGTTTTGAAGGGAAATGCCAGTTCCAGTGATTGAGTTGCCACCGCTGAACGGGATTTGGTTACGCCACTGGCCAATACGATGGAGGTACAGGTTTTCAAATCGCAGATTTTTGTGCCCGCCCGCAAAGAAGTCCACGCCGACTCCGTCTGGGGGGCTCGTGATTGGTGTCGTGGTCGACAGAATCGGATCATCATCGCGGTATCCGCCGCAATTGCGGAGCTCGAAACCTCTGATCACGATGTGACTCACGTTGGCATTGCCGGTAAAGCAGCGGGCGCCCGACAAATGAGTTCTGTCGATGATCGCCCGGCCAAAACCCCAGGAATCGGAGTCGTTTCCGTCGAAAATAATTGGTGCCGTCGCTGTGCCGGAGGTAACGATTTTGATCGTTCCGACGTAAACAACACCTCCCTTAAAGATTACCAGGTCCCCGGCTCGGAGAGATTTTGCCTGAGCGTTACCAGTTGCGCTGGGGTCGCCTGGACAACGACGCCACGCGGTGCTGGGGCTGGTTCCGTCACTGGAGTCATTGCCTGCGGCGAAGTCAATGTAATAGGTGCCGGCCAAGAGCCAGGTGGACGCAGATAGCAAAAGAGACAGAATCCAGTACGAAGCCCGCATCGCGGTACATACTTTCAGACTTTGAATCGTGGCATCGCCGCGAGACCGAAGGTGAGAGGTTGAAAATATACTCATGGTTCAGCGGTTCAGAATTTAAGAGACTTTATTAAAATCCTTCGAAGGCGGCGAGCGAAAAATCTGATAAAGCGAAAACGATTTAAAACGAGCGGACAGAGGTAGGCGATTGATGAGGCTAACAATCAAGCATTTGTCCAGAACACCGTCGCTCCTCTGGATCAGGGAGCGCAGTCGACTAATTGGTTCCCGCGGGTCGGCTCGACCGATTGTTCAAGGTAGGGCCTGCTTGAAGTTCAAAGTCTTCTTCGATGAAGCTGTACTGGGGTGCCGGCGCACGCATGAAATACTCGCAGATGGACACTAAGGCTGCGAGATGAAGGAGCCACAGCACGTTAAATTGATCAAAATAGGTGATCCCCAACCAGTTGGAAATGTGAGCGGCAAGCGCGACGCCTAGTGCCCAGAGTAGGCCCTCTTCTCCAGCGAGCCGGTAAGAATTACGCACCTTGGCAAGCGCTCGCCCCAAATCAGAAAAGGCAAAGTAGAGCAAGATGAAGAACAGGATTATCGCCAACAGACCACCTTGGAGGCCGAAGGCGATGAACTGGTTCGTGATGTCAGCACCGCCGGTGGCAGCGATTACATATGGAAACCAGGTACTGGTTTCGGAAAGTGGCAGGCCGACAAGCCACCACCTATCAATGTTACGGATGGCGACATCGATAAGATACGATCGGTGCCACCCAGTGCCACCGGTGACCGCACTGAGGCGTGCCAATAGGTACCAAATCGGTGCCTTCATTACCATCGCGAGCACCGCGAGAAATGCGACCAATCCACGGCGGAAGAGCTGCATTTTGGTACGCATGGGCCACATTGCCCAGCCGGCTACTGAGACCATAAAGACGCTTAGGGGGCCGCCTGAATTGGAAAAACCGACGATCATGACGCAGAGGACCGCTCCAAGGATGCCCCGCATGCGGTTTGATCGCTCTCTCGCCAGAGCGACGAACATTGGAAAGAAGCATGCGCCCACGGATCCTAGTAAACTCGGGTGGCGAAAGCTGCCGAGGCAACGAATTTTAGTTCCGCGCATCCAGATTTTGTCTAGGGCGCCAACCCAACCGAACAAATTCCTCCGCGTTGAACTTTCGACTGCCAGAATCATCACGTAGGGCACTAAAAGAAGGGCAAATATCTTTAAAAACCATCGCCACTCGTCGGGGCTCCTAATTAATGCTCGGAATGAGAGATAAACCGAAAGAACATCCATCAATTTGGCCAGGCGTAGAGCCCGGTTCTCGTCAGGGCGAATTAAAAGAATTAACGTCGTATAGATGTAAAGGACGAGCAATATCCGGTCAATCCGGTGAAGTCTCGCGAACGACAGTTCGCCTCGGACCAGTACTCTTATAAGACAAAGATAACCTAAAATCCGAGTTGGCTGAAAGTTAAAACCTGCGAATTGTACGGCGGATCCCTGCGAGAGGTACAGCGTGCCTATAACCATGCATACCGTGACCCATTTTCGTGGTGAAACCATCACCCCTAGCATTAGGGCGATTAAGAGAGCTAGACCGATCGGCGTCACCAAATACGAGGGCTCTTATTTGCGATACGAGCTCACGAGTCCGGAAACTCTTTGAACGTTGCGTTTCAAATCGTGCCAAGAAAGCGTCCGAACAAGTGCGGACCAATCGGCAAGCCATAACTTCGCCAATGCATCTCGGACTGATTCTCGGCGCAACTCGATTCCGCGTTGATTTTGCGCCTGCGCCCAAAATTCTGGGTAGTCTGGCGACGGGAGCGGCGCCGATAACTTGTGCATCGATGCTTTAAATTGCTCCTGAGTCCGGCCCCTGTATGGCAGTAGTCGATAGGTTCGCGAGCAGCTTCCACCCTCGATATTCCAGCGGAGGATCGATCGACCTGCTACTTCGACTTGGAGGATCGCAAATTGCTTGGTGACCGGCTTTCGATACTGTACGCGCCCAGCCGCGGTGCGAAATTCCGGCAACAGCAAATTTCCGAGACTATAGGCGATCAATCCGCCCCGGTATTCCTCAATGCCTTGTTGAACATGGGGGTGATGTCCAACGACCAACGTCGCGCCGGCGTCTAGCAAGCGGCGGGCGAACTGCGCCTGAGTCGGAGTCGGATAGTGATAGAATTCGTGACCCCAGTGAAGGCACACCACCACTGTGTCTGCGGTGGAAGCGACTCGCTCAACCGAGGCGATGACGGATTCGGGGTCGTTGAGCGAAGCACACCCAGGAGAGCTCGGCCCCGCGATAACTGACCCGACGTGGGGCGCGTCGGTGGTATAGGAAACTAATGCGATCGATTGACCTCGCGATGTGATCCTAACGGGGGCAGAGGCGTCAGCCTCATTATTGCCGCATCCACCAAAGAACAATCCCGCCGCTGCCAATTGGCGCCGAGTGCTACGCATTGCCGGGGCTCCGTAATCCAGCATGTGATTGTTGGCCAAGTTGCAGAAGCAAGTTGGAAACCGTCGGAACCAATCAATCACTTCTGGCTCGTTGTACAGGTGGGCTGTCACACCTGACCGAGGCTCGCCCTCCCTGGCCAAAGGACCTTCCAGATTGACCACCATAAGGTCAGTTAACGGTATGAGATGTTCGAGTGACGCGAATGGATAAGTCCAAGGAGCATCTTCAGGACGCGCATTCGCCACGAAATCTCCGCCTAGCGCCACGTCGCCAACGAACGTCAATCGAACTGCTGTGCGTGGGTTCTCGTTCATTGGGGAATCTCGGCGCGGGCCAACCCGACGCTCCAGCGCAACATGGCCGAATGTTTCCGCCAGGAATTGTCCAATCGAGGCCAACCCGAGTTTGAAACCACGCGAGTCACGCCACAGGGGATTCCGACCAGAAGGAGCACGACTAAGGCGCGAATAAATATTGTTAATTTGTATGAGAGCAGCCCGCGATGCCCATAGTATTTAGCGATCAGCTTTGAGATGGATTCGCATTGCATGAGGGTAGAAAATCGGCCGGCCACCTTGGCGCTGGCCCCACCGCCGAGATGAATCACCTGCGTTGAAGCGAGATAAAACAGCCGTCGTCCGTTGGCCTCGACACGCCTGCTAAGCTCAACATCCTCGCCATACATGAAGAACCGCTCATCAAACCAACCAACTGCATTTAAGACATCCCGACGAGCGAGTAGGCATCCCCCATAGAGTTTTCGGACATATCCATCGACGCCGGGGTCATGCCAAGGTAGTATGCGACGCGTAATTGAATATGGAAGGAGGGCCGCGAGCAGGTTGGCTACAAACTCTGTTCCAGGTGACGACCTCCATTGGAAGCCCAACTGCTGTACCACACCGTCCAAGTCCACCATCCGACAACCCATCAGACCAACTTCTGGATGGGCCTTCATAAAGGCGGCCATGCGGTCGGCAGCATTGTCGCGGAACTCAGTATCAGGATTGAGGAACAGGACAAAAGGTTCTGAAGTTGCGGAAGCGATCAAATTGTGTGCTCGCCCGAAGCCGAGATTTCCGCCGGACTGAATTAGGGTTACGTCGGGAAACTCTCGGCGGACCATCTCGGGCGTTCCATCTCGAGAAGCGTTATCAATTACTACTACTTGAGTGTTGCTCAGGTTCGCGTGTTGACGGAGGGACAGCAGGCACCTCCGGAGTAAGTCGGCGGTATTCCAACTGACGATTGAGATGACTATGTCCATGTGGGAAAAGTTCGAGGCGCTGAAACACGCGATTGCGGGATAGAAATGACAACGAAGCGATGGCCGCAGGCGGAGCCTCGCAAAGGCCCCAATTCATAGTGGCTGAGTGGCCTTCTCCGCATCATGGGACTGTGCGAAATATGGCGCAGGGGGGAAAAGCCAAGTCAGCGAAACGATTGCCGGCAGTGCGGCGAACCGGCGGAGACGCTAGGAAACAATTGTGCAATTGATCGGCCAACGGCAGACGAGTTGCCTCTTGGTTACCAAATGCTTGGTTTCAGCAATAGCTTGTTTAGCTGTTGGTTTCGTACGTAGCTAATCAAAGCAGGGTCAGCGATCTGGGGTGCTCGGGTGAGATATCCCTGACAAAAGCCCCACCAAAGCCCGGCCGAGCAGACAAAGAATGGCGGGACACTAATTCGTTTAATACATTTGGCTAACATGAATAGCGGATGATAGCCTGCCGTATAACCGCCGAGGCCATTTTTCACCGAATCCTTCCACACGCCATCGGCGCTGCCCGTGGCCCGATGATGGCGCAACGGGATGTCCTTGAAGGTATAGGTGGCGAATCCGAGCATGTTGGCCTTCAGTTCATCGGCGGTATCCCACCCGGTGTTGCGGATCACACCACCGATGGCGTCCCAACATTCGCGGCGATAGATTTTTGTCGCACCTCGGACGTGAAATGGGGGGTCGCCGGGAGCCTCGCAGACAAGGCGTCCGTCGACTTCACGAACGATGTCTCCGCCGCCAATTCCTAAGCGCGCGTCCTGCGAGAACTTGCTTAGGCAGCGCTGAAAGTAATTCGGCCCGAAAGAAAGATCAGCATCCAACTTAACGAGAAAATGCCATGGCTCCTGGCCTACTCGGGAGAATCCGTCGTAAAACGATTCCACGACTCCTCCACCCTGTTTGCGCTCGCCTCGGTCGGGCCGGTGTACAGCAGATATCCAAGGATGATTACGTGCGGCGGTGTCGATAAGTGTGGCGGTTTGATCCGTGGATCCATCATTGACAATGATCCAGCGCCTAGGCCGAAGAGATTGACTGACCATGGACTCAATCGTGTGAACGATATTATCTTGTTCGTTCCGAGCCGGAGTTATAACAATGTATGAAAAATGGTTATTCATGCATGGTCTAGGGCAGTTATGAGTCTGGAGCTTCCAGGAAATGGCCAGCAGTGCTCGGCTTGGAGGCGACATCAGTTACCTCCCGTTCGGCAAGCAGTCGATCGACTAAGCTGGTATACTCCTTGGAATGCTGGCTCCAGTTATTCTTATTAGAGTACTCAAGTCCTCTGGCGACCAACTGCGCGCGCAGCAGGGGATCACTGATGACCTCCCCGAGAGCGCGAGCTAGGTCTTCCGGGTCTCCAGACCGAAAGAAGTATACTTGTCCTTGCCCATAATAGTACTCGTCGATGCGCGTCCGGGACGCTACGACGGGGAGCCCAGACGCCATGAACTCCATGATCTTTGTACTGTACGCCTCATTGCCGAATCCTTCGGCAAGTTTCGGCACCACACCTACATCGGCCTGATGGAGCAATAATGAGACTTCGCCGAGGGGCACTGTTGGAAAAAACGTTACTACCTCGGTTAGACCAAG
The DNA here is from genome assembly GCA_003445095.1 of Verrucomicrobiales bacterium. GTDB lineage: Bacteria > Verrucomicrobiota > Verrucomicrobiia > Limisphaerales > UBA9464 > UBA9464. Next base: position 1,738 of record DLVS01000767.1, on the reverse strand, counting down.
CGATTCAGTGAGCGTCAATAGTGCCTCAAGGTCAGGTCCGTCACCAACGACATGTAGCCTCGCCGTGGGATGCTTTTGGATCAACGTCTTGAAGGCGCGAACGGCGACGTGAACCCCCTGGTGGCGCTGCAACCCGCCAGGGAAGATCACAATTGGGTTTGCCCCGACTTTGGTCGACTGTCGGGGCCGGAACAATGTTTCGTCGACGTGATTCACCATTGCGGAGCAGCGGCCGGGCGCTGCTGAGCGCGTGGCGACGCGTTGCTGCCAAAGATCATTAGAGACAATCACGTGGTCCGCATATCGGCAGGAAACCCGCTCACAAGACAAAAGTAGTTTGAATGTAATAGAGTCCGACTCGATGTTGAATTTGCTCTGATAAAATTCCGGCAAGAGATCATGGAGGTCGAGAATGATACGAGTGCCGAAGAGTCGAGGATACCACGTTACAAAAACTAAGAAATCGGGAACATTATGGACGTGAATGAGGTCAAATGGTTGGAGACGATGGAGGCGGATAAGCAGGCGAGAAGACTGCCAACAGAACTTAAGGACGCGAACTAAGAAATCCAACTTGGTGCGTTCATCCCGCTTTCGGCGTCGGACGTGGTGAATACGGATTCCTGAATCGGCGACGGGAGCGGGCGTTGGCGACGCGTCGGTGCCAGCCAACGCGAGGACATTGATGATGTCGCCTTGTTGCGCCAAAGCCTGCGCATATCGTTGCACCCTGTTGTCCGACTCGAATCCACTATAAGAGACCATGCCAATATGGCGAGGTTTGCGCGGGCCTGTGCCATTGTACGCCTCGCGCACAAAGGTAGAGACTTGGTGGGGCAGCGCCTGCCAGGCTGAATCGGAGTAGCACTCACGAACGTGTTCGAGCAGGGAGCGGTAGTGAGCAAGAGGATAGCCGTACTGGGACAATTTCCCAGAGGGCCAATCAATATAATCAGGGTGGACGTTGACCAATGCCATCCCGCCGTGCTCGGCGATCCAGGCCAGCTTGCGGACCCAGATCTGACAGTCCGGCTCCTGCAAAAAGCGAAACAGAGTGGAGTCTTGGGTCAGGGTATAGGGAAGTTCCACGTAACCTTTCCGGACCTCGTTGAGAGAAGAGGGCGCGGTGGGAGATAGGGACCCCAAGATTGGAAGATTCGGATCGTGCCCATTCTGGCTGGAGACGGTCAGAGGATTGGGCACCCAAAACGGGAACATTGTGCTCATCCCGTCGGGCTGAGGCTCGAACGGATCGATGTCAAAGGTGGAGGCATCATAGTCGATCTTGAGGTCATGGAGCCACGCCAGTCGGTGATGCATGAATCCAGAACGAAAGCCGACTGCATTCCACTCGCGCAAGTAGTGGTTAATACGAGCCGCGTGGCTTCGGAAAGTTGCGCGTGAGGAATAAAGTTTGCCGTCGTGGTGTCGGTCATGAACTCCGACTTCGAAGCCATGGCTTGTCAGCCAGGACCGTAGATTGTCAGGGACAGCATAGGCGCCTTCGGGAATAAAATTGAAGGAAGAGCGGAATCCGAGGGATAGCTCCAGCTCGGCGAGGTCGCGGACCCGCTCTAGGCCCGTTGGACCTTCGACATCATGTGTTAAAATGAAAGCGAATTGTCTTTGTCCGGGCCAACCAGGCCAACTAGGAGGCTTTCGGCAGGACAATTCGTCGACGGGCCAACGATCCCTGTTTTTGAGAAGCACTCGACGGGCTTGGTGCCTGCGCAATTTT
>DLVS01000612.1 GCA_003445095.1 Verrucomicrobiales bacterium | reverse complement strand
TTCTTTTTGTTTTTTTGTTTTTTTTTTGTGTTTTTTTTTAGCCGGCTCCACCGCCACGGTCTATCATTGACATCTATAAACATTTCGTCGGAAATTTTCTCATGACCCTCCGATGGATCTCGCCAAGTTTGGCCCTGTTCGCCCTCGGCCTCACCACTTTTTCTCAGGGAGTCGTCTCCTTTAATAACGTCTTGGGAGTGGATCCCTCGGTTCGTCCCTATGTGAGGCGGTATAACGGCGAATCGCTCGCGAATGGATTCGGGCGTTTCGAAGTTTTGGATGAATCGGGGGAGCCCGTGAGTCGACAACCCGAAGGGTCCGTCTTTGCCTTCGGCGGCTCCGGTATCTTTGGCATTGGTTACCTGTCGATTCCCGGAACCGTTCCCGGAGGTTCGACCGCGATTACTCTTCGGGTTTGGGACGCCAGTACTGGTGAGACCTACGGGACCGCGTTGGAGAAATTTTCCGTGAAGCTGACTCTGACCGGACTCGGTGGGGGCGAGCTCCCCGTGCCCAATTTGCTCGAGATCGCCCAGCCCGTCACCTTTCCCCGACTTTCAGCGGGCGTGAAGGAGGTTAGAATTGAACCCATCCGTGACTCGGACCAATTGGTGGTGACGGGGACAGTTCGACCCAATGCCCGATACCGTTTGGACATTTCCACCAACTTGGTGTCATGGACCCCGGTGGAATTCTTATCGTCGGGACCGATGAATGGTCCGCCGCTTCCCGATTGGGGGCCCATCGGCACCGTTATTAACCAGCGCTCGGCGTTGGTGAATTACGTCCGCCTTGTTAGCGGGGACGACCTCGGTGAGTAGATTCTTTTCGCAGCCCCTTGCAGGCGCATCTCACGGGTCCGGGTGGAAGGCAACGGGGTCACCCATGAGGTCAGGAGACGAGTACTCCACGAATCGTGAGCAGAATGACGGGGCAAGACTGGGCTCGGGCGGAACAAGGGCCCCGTCCCTGGAGCCCGCCGATTGAATTCAGCCCAGGCGATTGGGGCGAAGTCAGCGGGGATTAGCGACGCTGGCTCGAAGCATCAGCGGACGAACAATTATCAAAGAGTCGGTCATTGGGGTTTCACGAAGGGGCCAATAGGACTATAGCTCAACATAGCAATGAAGCCGACGTGGCAAATGGCTATTCTCGTTCTGATCCTCACCAATCCGAACGAGTCGCCCGGAGCAGACCTTCTGGAGATGGGCCTCACAACACCCGACATCCTCGGTTCCTTGGTCGCTACAGTTGAGGACACAGGTGCTTGCGAGATTTTCTGGAGCCACTGGTTGACCGAGCAAGAGATTCACCGGGTTCACTATGACGCCTCTGGCGGGCCTTCAGCCTTCTCGGTGTTGGATATCTCCAACACCCAGGACCAGGTGAACTCACTGGTCGTCTCCGTGAATCGCGAGGGAACGGGCTTGTTGGTCTGGACGGGCCAGCATGGGCTGTACTCGTCGCGGCGAGAGGCGGGCGGGGATTGGCAGCCGCCGGTTCCCATTTCTACCAGGCCTTCACCCTTTAGCGTCTTCGCTTCGAATCTGGGACTGGGAGTGGATTCCAAAGGAAATGGTCTGCTGACCTGGGCCGATGACAATGGAAACAGGATCTTCGGCAGCGAGTATATTGCGGGGTCGGGCTGGAAGGATCCGGTTCCGCTGGGCGACCGGGGACTTGCCCGGGAAGAACTGCCGTTCGCCATGAACGCCGATGGGAGGGCAATCTTGCTATGGGGGCGATGGGTGCTTGCGTCTGGCTGGACGTTGGTCGCCTCGTCCTTCGTCCCGGGTCGAGGCTGGTTGGCCGCTCAACCCATCTACAGTTCTCCAGTCTATACCTCGCCGGCGGTCGCCATGAACGACACCGGAACGGCGGTCGCTGTGTGGCTCGAAAAAACCACGGCGTGGCCGGAGACCCATCTTTACAGTGCTCAAATGCGACCGAACGAGGACTGGCAACCCCACGTTTTGGTAGCGCGAGACAATCTGCCACGCCAACCCCGAGTCGAGGTCAACGCCGTTGGCGACGCGGTCGTTTCGTGGAGAACCGCCTTTGACTTCTCCATCGCCGCCAATCATTTCCTGGCGGACGGCGAGTGGCAGGGTCCCCAGGTGCTGACCAGCATCTTCCTCAGCAATCCGATCCCGCAGCCCAGCTACCTGGACGACCAAGGAAACATCATTTGCACTTGGAGCGAGGAAAAGACCCCGTCCCCAAGGATAGGCCCATTGGCGTTGCGACGCTATGACCGGGCTTCAGGGTGGGGAGAGGTGGAGGTGCTTCCGTTTGTGGCACCGGTGAAAGGAGGAGTCATCGGGGACATCCAATTAAAGTTCAATCGCGAGGGCTCCGCCGTGGCCGTGTGGACGGAGTCCTATTCGAATCAAGGAATCGTTTACTCGGATCTCTACGCGCATCGTTTCTGGCTTCCTTCGCCCACCCTGGACGTCAGGCGGAGCGAGACCCACCTGACCCTTTCGTGGCCTGCTCTGGCTGAAGGATTCAGACTCGAAGGATCCCCTCTTTTGAATCCCTCCTCCTGGGATTCCCTATCCGAGCCCCCCCATGTGATCGATGGCAGGAACAGCGTCACGTTGCCCAGCAACGGCCGCGAACAGTATTACCGGCTCAGAAAATGAACGGCAGGATTGGATCGCGGAGGAACAAAGGGTCGGTCTCTGGAGCCCCGCGCTACGGCACCATCACCCGGTAAAAGCGGGCATTCTGACCATTCGCCGGAGTCACCCACGGGGAAAGATCTGCGAGGACAACCGTGACCCACAGTTTGGCGAGCGTCATCAGCGACGAGATTCGGACGCTCATTCATTGGCGACGACCCGGTAAAACCACCGCGCCATAGGCTGATGCTGCCAATACAAATCGTCGGCCCAGAAAAAACCGTTGGGTTCCGCGGCCACGGGTAACGAAAGCCAGTTCACAAGATCGGTTGAGAGTTCGAGGCGATAGCTTGCGTTTGGGTCTGCCACCAAACCGAACGCAGCAGCGGAACGACGCCTCGGGAGGATTGCGAGCACGGGCGGCTCGGCGACGTCCGGGGCGACGGCGAGTTCCGTCGACGCACTGACCACCGTGCCATTGCCATCAGAAACGCGTAACTCATAGGTTCCTGTGTCCATTACTGAAACCGTCTGCAAGAGCAACGTCCGGTTGGCTTCGCCCGCTAACTGAATTCCGCCGTGGAACCACTGAAGGCGTAATGGGGCTTCCCCAGAAACCAAGGCTCCTAGCGTAATTCGTTCGCCCAACCGAGCCGCGTGTGAAGGAGAGATCCCGATCACTCTGACCGAGCCAGATGCCGGAGTACCGCCGCCGAGCCGCGCCAGACTCCACCTTTCATGCCCGTCAAATTGTCGAAAGTCTCCGTAGGCCACGACGCTGTCGTCGGGTTGAACGAATAACGCCATGACCGGCCGGTCGGATCCGGACCCTCTAACGAACGTCTCATCGACGGCACCGTCGGGCAGCAGACGAGCGACCGATGGACAAGGTGCCCCGTTCGCTAGTCGAAATCCCCCGCCGACCAAAATCCTTCCCTGATTGTCGAGAGCCAACCCATTCACGCGTCCATCGAAGCGAACTGGACGGTCAAACGTGTTGTCGGTTGCCCCGTCGTTCGTCAGGCGAGTTAGTTCCGCAAACCCCGGCGGGCGATTTCCTGGGGCTGGTCCGTAGGCGACGAGAATGCGGCCGTCTGGTTGGAAGAGCGCTGCCTGCACGGCGAACCCATCGGGAAGTGGGCTACGGAATCGGCGATCGGGGATCAATGTAGGATCGAGTCTCGCCACGCCGGGACTCCTCCAGCCGGCGACACCGGTAAAGCTCCCCCAGACGAGGACTCGGTCATCCGCCAATACCGTTGCGCGGGCAATTCCGGGGTAAACTTCAGCTCGGGCGGACGGCAAACCTCCCCATTTGTCTGCGGGCGGATAGCGCCCAATCACATCGGAGAACGTCACAAGGAACAGATCGCTTTGCAGCCGACTGTTCAGGTTGCTCGTGCCGTAGCCCCAAGTAATCAGCCGCAGTGGACTCAATTGTCCGTCCCGGTCGAGTCTCGCCAGCCATCGGGTCCGCGATTGAAAAGACCAGATTCGCCCGTCGGCCTGCTGAAAGAATCTCCGGTCGGGGTCATCCTGCAGCCAGGCGGTAAACGCGCTGTCTACTTGACCTTGTCGATTGATGAGAACCGGGCCCGGTGTGCTGCTTCCGTCCACCGAGTCAAAGTTTGAGACCGGGTCATGCGCAAACAGCAGAGATCCATCCGAGAAAGACACGGGCATCGGCGGCGTGACAGCATTGGTCACTCTAATGATATTCTGCTGGATGAATTCGCCGGTCGGTGAAAAGAGCAGCGATTCATACCGGGTCTCCCGCAGCCATCGGCCCGGCGAGACCCAGGTCTCATCCCTAAACGCGGCGAGGATTCGAAGATTGCCGTCCGCGACGCGGATTACTTGCAGGGACAACGCTTTTTGGACCCAGTCGGGAAGCCGCTTTCGCCGCAGTTCTCTTCCCCTTCCATTCAGATCAACAATGGCGAAAGGACTGGAAGGAAGAGATGGATCTCGTACGACCACTTCCCAGTGGCCATCCGCAGTAACGCCAATGCTGGAATGAAGTTCGATACCTTGCGCGAATCCGAAGACCGCGCCACAGCAAGCCGGCGTCCACTTTGTGGCGAAGTGGCCACTTGAATCGACCCGGACTCGCGGGCCCTGTAAAAATTCACTGATGGCCCGATTGGATTCAATGGCCGGGCTTGAAAAGTGTGCAATTCAGTGGTTCAGGGGACTCGGAGGGGCCGCAGACTGTGCCGCCGACTCGTTCATCACTTGCCGGACAATTTCTTCGTTGAGCGTGACCGGGATCATCAGACGCGTTTCCTCGGCGAAGGCGAGTTCAAGGGAGCGGCGCTTCTCGAGCTGCGCTCGGTGCCGTAGCAGATTCTCGTCCGGCTGGGTCGCGGCGGATCCTGCCTGACGACGGTCTATGAGGCGAACGAGATAGAGGCCATCCTGACCGCGGATCACCGAGCTGATCTCGCCGATGGAGCGCAGAGCGAATCCCGCGGCCAAGACATTGCTGTCGTAGTGGTATCGCCCCGGATCGGGATTTAGCCATCCCAGATCGCCCCCACGATGGCGCGTCGAGTCGTCGTCCGAATTCTCAAAAGCCAACGGGCCAAAGCCCAGCGTCCCGGGAGGCAATTGAAGCGCCTGCGCGCGGATCGCCTCCATTTTCGTGGCCGTTTCCTTTCGCTTCAAGGCGCTGGCTTTGGGACTGACCTGGGCGCGCAGGATCGCTAGGCGCATTTGCGGCGATGACACGGTGGGCTGGCCTTGCCTTGAGACGACCAATAGTTCGTCTTCGGATACTCCCGTCGCGCGGATTCGCGGCTCCAGTTCAGTTTCCTTTAACTTGGCCATGAGCAGACCTTTGTAAGCGCGCTGAACTTCTGGATCTTGATCCAGGTTCAGCCGCCGCGCGCGGGCCACGAGTCGTTCACGTTGAAGCAGATTATCGAACGTTGCTTGGGGATCGGCCTGGCCCCGCTCCCGCCCGCGTGTCAGTTCAATAGCGAGATCGACGCGGCGAATGGGAACGCCATCGACAATGGCGACGATGTCGGGATTGAGGTCTGGCGAACGCTGACGTTCACAGCTGGTGCCGAGCAGTAGGACTGCCGATAGAAACAAATAAGTAGAAGTCGCATTCATCGTCGTCTGACGTTATCAGAGGAATCTCATCTCATCAGACCATAAGCCGTGGGCTGCCTTAGCTGCGGAGAAGGAGCTGTCCGCGCTCTGGAGCGATCACTGCCGCCCCACTCGGACGCGAAAAAATCGACATGCCACGGACGGGAGTTCCGCACGCTCGACCCAGGTCGTGGCCGTTGACGTGCTCCCGAACGCGTTTGCCACCGCTTCCAGCTCGGGGGAAGCATCCGTCCACTCGAGCAAGTCGGCGGAACGTTCAATTTGGTAGGTCAGGTCGGTGGCAAGGGCGCGTTGACGAAAAACCACTCCTAAGCGTCCGCCTTGGTTGATCGGATATGGCAGCGCCCCCGCATTCTGTGCGTCCGATTGGGTGGGATTCAGATTGAAGGCGTATTCCAGCAAGTTCGAAATACCATCATCATCGTCATCGAGGAGCCCGAAACGTTCCAGATCGCCGCCACTGTTGGGAAACCACTCGGCACGCCACTCAGCAAACGTGCGAATGCTGGACGAGAGGCGCGGGTCGCTTTCGCCTGAGTCGGTCACTCCTATAAGTACAGAGGCCGCGTCGCCGGAATCCCACTTGTCCAAACCGTTCTGATCTTCCCACCAATCCGGCAGACCATCACCGTCGGTATCGGGGCTGTTTGCGCTTAGATAGAGGTCAATGCGTTGCCGGCCTGCTCGACGCGAAGGTTCCAACGCAAAGCCTTCGATGGTGCCGGGCGCCAGCGTCAGCAACCGACCGTCCAGCGTCACGGACTGGTGTAAGACCCGTGCGCCCGTGCCCCCGAGACCGAGGGCTTTGGGATCCACGTTTAGGTCGTATGCAAGCACTTCATGCGGCAAGGTCAGTCGATACGAAAACCGACCCCCGCCGAGTCTTTCCACCTGCGCCGTGAGTTGATAGTCGCGTGCCCCGGGGCCGGTCGTGCGCAAATTCCACACGAGTTGGCCTTGGGTGATCGGGAATTCGAATGCGCCGACGCGTTCCGTGATCCGGCCGTAAATGACGGTGGGCGGTTCCGAAATCCGTGCGGACTGCGCGACCCAGACGGTCGTCACGATCATCGCCAAGACGGTGAGCCGCCCTAAGCCGCTCGGTAGTATCCCTACTGATAGCGTATTCATAAACTGAAGTGACAGGTGCGACGGGCGAGGCACTGCTCAATTCCCAGAATATCCATAAGTCTCGAAGTTGAATCGAATATCGGTAACATTTTCGATAAATTCAGCGATGCCCGTTTCGGGATCGGCGTGCAACGTTTGACCGGGAATAATGAGGACCCAGTTGTCGTTCCAAATACTGCGGCCGATGAAATGAGTCGCGTTTAAGGGCATTTCGGTCGCCGCATCGACACCGGCTCGAAAGCTCGAGAAGCGTCGGATCTCGCCCCAGGTGCCCGTGAGCGAATCCAACGTCGCTGTCCAGCCGACCCGCGCCAAGTCTTGCGGACTTGTTGCATGCGGGACCGGGATCGCTTGATCGACCACGTTCCACGCTCTCGTTTCCAGAGTCGGACTGTCGGGAATCGTCATATAGTCAAGTCCGGCCGGGATAAGATACACGTAGGGGGTCCGCGCCAAGGTTTCGATAGGATAACCATCGAAGCGAATCCCGACCGCGCGAATTTTGGTGGCGAAGACGGTTGGATCGTAGGCCGAGTGCCCGCCTCCGAGGTCATTGCCGAAGAAATTTTTCCCCGCGATCACCTGCGTCGGAAACGTTAAGACGATTCCCGGTTGAGGTTCGCCGCGGGCTGCGAAAGGCCGACAAAACCGGCGGAATTCCGGCACCTCCCACAGATCCGCCCGCCGAGCCTCTTGGAGTACGGCTCGCCATGCAGGGCCGGTGGTCACCTGAGATTTTTCAGCTCGATAAGAAAACTCAGTCGTGTCGATCTGGAAGTTGTTAAATCCGAGACGACCCTCCACCGCGCGAAAGTTGTCCCAGAGTTTAGCCATGAGCCCGGCCAAACCTGGTCCGGCGACGGGCAGGGTATCCGCGATCTGCCCTAACAGGCGCGTGCGCGCAATCTCGCCCAACAGGGGTTGCGCGGAGGCACGATCACGCGGGTCGAAGTTCGTCTCATAATCGAAAGCTTTGGCGGCCAAATAACAATAGCGTTCGGTGATATCATAAAGCGCGCGATATCGTTCGATGGATTCGTGCCGCGCGCTCCGAAAAAGGACATCATGATACCGATTGCTCTGAGTCTCGGCAGCGATCTGGGCATTCACGTGGCGTCGTTCCTCGATGAGCCGAATCCCCTCTTGCAGCGTGGAGCGATACTCGTCCAACAGCCCGCGCAACTGCTCGCGGACGGCAAACATCTTCAGCCGCGTTACCCCTTCGTTGACGAGCAATTCTTCCACATCGTAGAGCATTCCGCGCAATTCGACACTTCGATCTAAGCGATCAATCACGAGTTCGTTATGCAGCTCCACGATCTCCTTGGATCGTTCGATGGCCTCCGCGCTTTGGCTCAAGGTGACCGCGGTAATCACACTGCTCAAATAGCCTCCGGTCATGTTGAATTTTACTGCGGCCCGCGCCGCCGAAGTCACATCCGGCGATGTGCCGACGCTGCGTGGAAACGCCTCGACCAAGGCGTCCCCCGTCAATTCCAGCAGCTCCGCCGTCGTGCCAAACGTCGCCGCGAGCCCCTCTAATGCGGTGATGGTTACGTTTAGGCCGATCGTCGCCTTGTACCAGTCATCCCTGACCTGAAGGATTTCCTCATCAACCTGGGCGCGCATCGACAGCAGGGCCAC
>DLVS01000132.1 GCA_003445095.1 Verrucomicrobiales bacterium | reverse complement strand
ACCCGGCCTGCTGGCGTGCGAGGACTGGCGGCTGCAACCCTTCCGCCGCGATGAGGAACTACCCGCCGCAACTTGCTTTCTCAAAGCGAGTTCCAACTCAAGAAATCGCCCGCGAACAAACGATCAATCGAGCAACGACCGAGGGAACGGGGCCCGAGTGACGGGCGGTGCCGCCTAGTGCGACTATTCGGAATCTACTCGGAATCAACTTGGAATATTGCGAGTGGCTTTTCCGAACTCCGATCGTATCCAGGATCGCAGGCCGAGTCTCTCGCCGATGATTGAGTCATAGCCAAAGCCCCATCCTCGAACTGCATTGTTGACGTAACGGCCCGCAAATGACTGGGTCCAATGGTCATGCTCCTCTGGAGTCTATTATTGGGCGTCGCGCTGCTCGTCGCCGGCGGATGGTTCATGCATCAATATGGGAAAGAAGGGCAGGCCGGTGAAGTGATGTCCCTCCCGGCCCGACTGCTCTTCACCGCTCTCGCCTTCGGCCTCATCGTTTTCGTTTTCCGAGAGTTCGGCCCCATCCTAACCCTGTTTGTCGTCTTGGTAGTGGGGATCATTCTTGGCGTAATGTGGGTTCCTACGCTGGTATCCATCGCCCTCAATCCATTGTCTAATTCCCTCACTGGCGGCACCGAACCGGTCGAGAAGCGACCCTACTATTCTCGAGCCGTTGGACTCCGAAAGCGCGGCGAATTCCAAACGGCGCTGGAGGCGGTGCAAGACGAGCTGACGCGTTTCCCGGGCGACGCCGACGGAATGTTGTTGCGAGCACAAATCTTGGCTGACGATCTCAAAGACCCGCTCGGCGCGGTGGAAACGTTGCGGCAGATGGCGGACACTCCTGGACGTTCCGCCGAAGAACAATGTCTAGCGCTTAATCACCTTGCCGACGTTCAGTGGAAACATCTGAAGGATGCCGAGGGAAGCCGGGCCACTTTAGAACAGATCGTCACCGGCTTCCCCGAATCTTCGGCCGCTCAAATGGCCCGGCAACGATTGGCGCACCTCGCGGGCACCATCGCTCGCAGCGACTCGGTGGCGAATGCTCGACTGGTGGTGACGGAACACACGGAACGCATCGGCCTTCGCGAAGATCTGGGTGCCAGTAAATTGGTGGAAACCGATGGGAATGTCGCCGCGGCTGAATTGGTCGCCCACCTTGCGGAGCATCCTCAGGATTGGGAAGCGCGCGAGCGCCTCGCGCGATTATACGTCGAACCACTGGGACGGATCGATCTGGCGACCGATGAGCTGGAACGCCTTTTGTCGGAGACGCAGGTTCCAGTCCGACACGTGATTCGCTGGTACAATGAACTGGCGGACTTGCAGCTCAAAGCTGCCGATGGCGTACCCGCAGCTCGACTCACTTTGGAGCGCATTGTAAAACGCTTTCCGAATTCGCCTTGGGCCGCTCAAGCGGAAGCCCGACTGCGCCACCTGGTCTGGGACGAGCGGGCCAAACACACGACACGCACCATCAAACTGGGCCATTACGAAGCGAATGTCGGATTGAAGCGTGGCGACGCGTCCATTCCAGATCCGGCGAAATCGGAGCCCGCCTCGCTCGACGATTCGACCGGCCCCCCGCAGTTGAGAGGAGCTGATTAAGGCAGCCTACCGGCGGAATCTTACTTCGCCTTCACTGCCTCAAGGAGCGCCTTCAACTGGTCAGGTGGAAGCTCCTGCAAATGGGCTTTGAGTGAGGCGAGATCGACCGGAGCGTTAGTGGCCGCGGTAATCGACGGCGCAGTGGCACCGGCGCTACCGCCTTTGACCGGAACCTCGAGCAATTCCGCCTCGGTCCACGGATCGCTCCGGGTTTTCGTAGCTTCGGAGATGGCTTTCACTTCTTCCGCAGTGACAAAGCTCCCTTTGTTGCCCCAGGAATTGCGCACGTAACTCAGCACGGCCGCGATTTCTTCATCCGCCAACCCTGCCGGATTATCGGCCGTCTTTCGCCACGGATTCATCGCGTTCCCCTGCCACACGGTCCCATTGACCTTAATCGGGCCGCTGAGGCCATGGAGGACCACACGGATTATCCGATTGGGGCCTTCCGCTTGCACCCAATCCGAACCAGCCAGCGGCGGAATGTTGAGGGCAGGATTGCCCGCGCCGTCGGCCAAGTGACACGCGGCGCAATTGTTGTAGAGCTGAGCACCGATCCGTAGGGTCTTTTGCTCGGGTGTCTCCGGCGGGGCAACTGCGGTTGCCTGGCCGTGCGGCAACTCGCTGTATTCGTTGCCCTCAAAGCGACCGCTGAAATTGGCCAGGTAATAGCCACCCCAAAACAAGAGCCCTCCCGTCAACGCTACCAACCACAGATTGATCGGCTCGAATCCGTCCTGGGGTTCCGGCTTTTCCCGCTGCAACGCGGCGTGGATTTCCACCACGTCATGCTGTTCCCCCAGATCGGGATTCAACCGCGAGGGACTGGCAGAAGATGGCTTTGGGGCGTCAGGCATGGGACCAGACCAAACGGATTACTCGACTTTCTTGATCGGCGCCTCCGGCAGGCTCACCGACGATTTGAGACTCAGCAGGTATTCCACCAACTGACGCGCGGCCGGATTTGGCACGACTTCCCAGCCGGCCTCGGGCGCGAACTCGCCGCCCAGCTTTATCGCATTGGTAGATACGCCAGCCGGTCCGATCCTCCGTCGGTCGAAGAGGAACGCGTACGGCGGCATGATACTGCCCTTCGAAGTTGTCTGCGGGTTATATAAGTGGCTAAAATGCCAGTCGTGACTCGGCTGCCGCTCGCCGATGTTCGTCAGGTCAGGGCCAGTGCGAGAAGATCCGAGAAATACTGGCTTTTGATAGATGTAGTCGCGGGCCACGGATTGGCGTTTGCCCCAACCGCGCTCGATATCCGATCCAAATCCTTCACGCCGGACTTGCTGGGTGTGGCAATAATTGCAACCTAAGGCCCGGTACACCTCACGACCTTGCAGCGCTTCTCCCGACGGCGCCTGGGGAAACACAACCATAGTGTTGGTATCGTAGTTCGGCTGCAGAGCTCCGAGCTGCTTGGTGGGCATCAGCACAATGCCGAACCAGGAGCTGGCGAGCGTGAGCAAGATGCCGAGGAAAAGGAGTGGGCCGTAATTCATAGGCTCATTTTCC
>DLVS01000020.1 GCA_003445095.1 Verrucomicrobiales bacterium | reverse complement strand
GGGATGTTGTCGGTGACGAGCGAATGCTTACCGGGCCCGAAGGTGTCGCCGAATTGGCCGAGGTAAACGAACTGGGCGACTTGTGATTCGCGGACGATGAGTTGGGCGCCGCGTTTGATCTCCTTGTCCTGATCGGGGAATCGCCAACTAAGCGTATCACGGGAGTCGTCCTCCCACTGAATGATTTCGAGCAGTTGCGTTTTGAGATAATCCATGAGGCCCATAAACGGAGGGGATAAAATTAGGTTTGGTTGTGCGAACGGTGCGCAGTGTGCCTAAACAAGTAATCCGGAACAGTGGAATTTCAGTGGGCTCGCTCCAGCGCTTTAGCGGGCGACATCGTGCGCTAAGCGGACGGGAGCATCTCCCCCTCAGTCGGCTCTCGCGATTATTGAGCTGATCGGCGGGGCGTACGATCAATCGTTGGGAGTTCTGCCTTTAGGCAGCCACGCGGGGAATCGTACGAGGTGTAGTGACCGGCTGAAGCCGGGACTCCGTCCGGACAAGGCCGACGCGGACAATGTCGCAACGATTGTACGTTTCGGGTGAATCGCCATGATCGCAGGCAATCCAAAACTGCCGGCGAGTGCGCCAACGGCGGTAGTTTAGGGCTTGGGTTCTATCTTTATCACGTGGGTCACGGGCACGAATTGTTCCTTGATGGCCGCCGCCAGTGGGGCTCTAGCACGTTCGGTCAAGGCGACCGTCGCCTCCATATCTACGGCGCCTTCTTCCCCGTGGAACAGGGACTTCACCTGTTTCGTTTCGTACCCTTGCTTGCGGCCAACCGCTTCATCGACCCGTTTGAACGCGGTATCGAACGGAGTCACCGAAAACTCAGCAGCCAGGTTGATCCCGGAAGCCAACTGTTCCGCCGTGAAGGTTTTGGACTCACCACCCCAGGTGACTCGGTATTCCTTTGCGGGCGCGTTCTTCACAACCAGCCGCAACCGGTTGAATCGCGAGTTGAAATCAGTCAGCGCCATTCCCGAACGGATCGCGTTGTCATCCTTAACGTCGCCTGTCGGCGCGCAGAACGGGTAACGGCGGCTTTTGACGGTGAGTTCTCCATCCTTTAGCGAAATCACTTCATGTCCACCCCCCGCGGTTGCCTGGTTGTTCGCCAAGTCCACCGTGATTGTTCCCAAATCACCATCCAGCCCAAGGGCCTTCAAGAACGCAGTCGCCATGACCAAGTGACCCGCCCAGCCCGGGTGGACGGCGTCCTTCCCGGCGATGGCGTACTGAGCGCCGAACTCATTGGTTGCCTTCCATCCCAGCGTCAACATCGGCCAGAAGACGTCGGCGAATACCACATTCTCCTGCTGCGCCAGATCGAGGCAGATGTTTCGCAGTTCGCACAGGTTGAGGTTCATCTCTTCTGAGCCAGACTTGCTCCAGGGAACCTTGGGTCCGACGCATCCCGGGGAACCAATCACAAACCGGGCGCCCGCGGCTTTGAAGGCTTTGATGATGGCTTCCTGATTGTCCCGATACCATTTCCCGTTGGCCGCATCGTAGGCGGTGTACCGGTGATCATTCATCCCGTAGCAGGTGGTGGCGATGGTCGGCTGGAAGCGCAGACAATCATTGGTCATGCGGTTCTTAAAGCCCTCGGCTGTTTCGCCGCCCCACCCGTATTGGCGGACAGTGACCTGAAGGTCCGGCATGCACGCGGCGAGATAGGTTTCGATGATTCGCGAGTACATTTTCTGCTCGGTAATCGAGTCGCCAATGATCGCGAGGCGGTCTCCCGGACGCAGAAGGAGTCCCTGCGGTGCGGGTGCTTGCTTCGGTTGGAATCGGGCGAAGGCCGGATCGTTGGGTTTTGTTTCGACGTCCCGGGCCGACAGGTGCGACCACAAAACCAAAGTCAAGCCGAGTAGAAACGCGCGCATGAGAGTGAAGTTGACGGTGCCGACCGCAGCGCCTTCCGGTCAAGCCGGCAAGGGGAGGCCCAACCTCACGCGCCGCCGATTCAAGAAAAGCCGCGCCGCGGTTTTGCCCATCAGTCCGCCAACTTCACCCGCGCTACTTTTCTCGGGCTTGATAGAAGCGATCGCCGTTCACTGCGCCGGGTTCAATGGTCAGTGTCTTGACTCCCAGGCCAGTGAAGGGTCCGTTGAGCGCTCGGGCCTCATAGAGGAATCCATCAGAGGTGATTTCGACAGCTCCGTCGGCTCTAACTGAATACTGGACGGTAAGACTCGGGGTCAGGAGAAAGCCCCGTAGCTGGCCATTGTGTTCGCCGCGCCCAACAATCTGTCCTTGATCATTGATCGCCGTGGCGGTGGTAAGTACCCAGCCGCCGCCAGCCGGGATCAGGTTGTTGAGGTCCCGCATCGTTCCATCGTGAACAAAGGCGTGCAGGGCTGGGCTCCCGGCAATCGTCGAATTGCCAACGATTACCCCGGCGGCATTGATGGCAATGGCTACGCTGCCGGAGCCGCCGAGTGTTCCCAAGTCGTGCATAATCCCGTCATAACGGAACGCATGCAACTGCCCACCAACAACGCTGGCGCCGCCCACAATGACGTTCTCCGCGTTGATTCCGTAGGCAGCGCTCCGGGCTCCCCCTAACGTCCCCAAGTCGAGCATGTTTCCGTCATAACGGAACGCCCGCATGATGTTGACGTCATTATTGGTTCTGGACTCACCGACCACAATCCCGGCGGCATTGATGCTATAGGCGCTGCTGAAGTCGCCGCCCAGGGTACCGAGATTGGTCATGACTCCATCGCGGAAGAGGAAGGCACGGGTTTCCCCCAATTCGAGCTGTGACGATCCGACGATCCAACCGGAGTTGTTGAGGGCGTAAGCGGAGCTGCTGGGTCCGCCCAATGTTCCTAGATTGGTCATCACCCCAGCGCGGAGTAGAAAGGCCTTATAGACGAAGCCTTCAAGATCCGGGAAATAGGCGTGCCCGACGATGGCGTCCTCATCATTGACGCCATAGGCTCTGCTCTGGGCGCCCCTTGGAAGCGTGCCGAGACCCGTCATGATTCCATCCCGGTAGCGAAACGCCTCCTCCGGAGCGTTCCCCGCGGGAAGCGAATCGCCCACCACCGTACCGGCGGCGTTGAGTCCCAAGGCGAAGCTGCTTGATCCGCCTAGCGTTCCCAGGTCAGTGATCGCGTAACGAGCGCTCCAAACGTTTTCGGTGGTGATACCGAGCCAAAGAACGGCACTAAAGACCCAAATGGAGTAATGGCAGTAAGTACGGACGATTCGCTTTTGAAGGTTGGCCATGACGCTATGCCTACGGCCGGAAATGTCGGGGTGTGCCATCGTTTGTTTACAATTGTCTTCATTGACGGTCTGCGGCAAACAAATTCTGCCGACATTTCCGCCGACCCAGCGCCGACTCAAGAAAGGCATGAGGGCGCACCGGGACCTAGGGATTGGTGGAGTCGAATGGCGAGACAGGGTCGAGTTGGTGGCTGATAAGGATCCGGAAGGCCTGACGACGCGCGCCGACTCCACGCGTGATCTTCGTGCAGGCTGCGTCCAGGCGCTGATGGCCAATCGACTCAATAGGCCGCCGCGGCAGCGATTGCCCGCCCGGCGGGCCGACTGGTTGCGCTGTAGCTGATCGTGGAAGGGACCAAGTTCCGCGAGAAACAGCTGTGCCGCATCGATACCTCAGTACCGATAGTGCTCCGGTTTGTATGGGCCTTCAGCGGGAACGCCTAGATACTCCGCCTGCGCCTTGGTCAACTTCGTCAATTTGACGCCGATCTTGTCGAGGTGCAGGCGCGCGACTTCTTCGTCGAGCTTCTTGGGCAGCCGGTACACCGTTTTCTCGTACTTGTTCCGATTGGCCCACAAATCAATTTGGGCCAGCGTTTGGTTGGTAAACGAGTTGGACATCACGAAGCTCGGATGGCCGGTCGCGCAGCCTAGGTTGACCAAACGTCCCTCCGCGAGCAGGTAGATGCTCTTGTTGCCCGGGAGGTGATATCGATCGTACTGCGGTTTGATGTTCTCAATCTTGACGCCTTTCGTCCGCTTGAGCTGTTCCACCTGAATCTCGTTATCGAAGTGGCCGATGTTGCAGACGATCGCCTGGTCCTTCATCGCGAGGATATGGTCCACCGTGATGATGTCGCAATTGCCCGTCGTCGTGACGTAAATGTCCCCAATGCCGAGCGTGCTCTCAATTGTGTTGACCTCGAAGCCTTCCATGGCGGCCTGCAAAGCGTTGATGGGATCAATCTCGGTGACGATCACTCGCGCGCCGTACGCTCGGAGCGAATGCGAGCTTCCTTTGCCGACGTCGCCATAGCCGCACACGACGGCGACTTTGCCCGCGATCATTACATCGGTGGCGCGCTTGAGACCGTCGGCCAGGGATTCGCGGCAGCCGTAAAGGTTGTCGAACTTCGACTTGGTCACCGAATCGTTCACGTTAATCGCAGGAACCAACAACTTACCCTGCTCGGCGAGTTGGTACAGGCGGTGAACTCCGGTAGTCGTCTCTTCGGAAACGCCTTTCCAGTCCTTTACAATCTTCGTCCAAATTCCGGGCTTTTCTTTGGCGACTCGACGGAGGAGCGCTTTCACCACGGATACTTCGTGGTTGTCGGTCGGCTCGTACGCCCAGCGCGAGCCTTGTTCGAGTTCGTAGCCTTTGTGAATCAACAACGTGACATCGCCACCGTCATCGACCACCAACTCGGGACCTTTGTCGCCGGGAAACAGAACGGCCCTTAGCGTGAGCTCCCAATACTCTTCCAAAGTCTCACCCTTCCAAGCGAACACAGGAGTGCCGGCGGCGGCGACCGCGGAAGCAGCGTGGTCCTGGGTCGAGAAAATGTTGCACGACGCCCAGCGAACGGAGGCGCCCAAATCGACCAGCGTCTGGATCAGCACGGCCGTCTGGATCGTCATATGCAGCGATCCAGTGACTCGGACCCCTTTGAGCGGCTTCTGTTTCGCGTACTTCTTCCGGACCGACATGAGGCCGGGCATTTCGTGTTCCGCGACGGCGATCTCCTTGCGGCCCCATTCGGCCAAGGCGAGATCGCGAACAATGTAGTCCTGGCCGGCGGGTGTGTTGGCGGCGTATCCGGCAAGATTGGGAAGTGTAGTCGCAGTGCTTGCAAGCACGGCCCGAGCAGATGATTTCTTAGCCTGAGGCATAGGTGACTAGTTTTTAACGTTCAGTTGTTGGGATTGCTGAAGTGATGGATCAACTCCCGAAGACTTAAGTCACTGAGCCTGGTTGGCCGCGCGGCCGAAACGTCCGAGAATGCCGATCCTGAATGCTTGAGCGAAAATGTTTCGAAGCTTAGCGGATTGCCTTCTGCAACGCTTTGATCTTGTCGGTCCGTTCCCAGGTAAGGTCGGGATCGTTCTTCCCGAAGTGCCCGTAGTTGGTGCTCTTAGAATAGATGGGACGGAGCAAATCGAGCTGCTTGATAATGTCGGCAGGCTTGAAGCTGAAAACTTCCTGCACAGCTTGGGTGATCGCTTCGTCGGTAACGCCTTCGCGCGCGGTGCCGAAGGTATCCACGAATACGCTAACCGGATCGGGATACCCGATCGCGTAGGCGAACTGGATCTCGACATGGGACGCGAATCCGGCGGCGACAATATTCTTGGCAACATAGCGGCCCATATAGGCGGCACTGCGGTCAACCTTGCTGGGATCCTTACCCGAAAATGCGCCGCCCCCGTGGCGTCCCCAGCCTCCATACGTGTCCACGATAATCTTTCGACCCGTCAATCCCGTATCGCCTTGAGGCCCGCCCACAACGAACTTGCCGGTAGGATTGATCAGGAACTGCGTCTCTTTCGTGAGCATCGCCTTGGGAAGCACCTTCTTGATCACTTCCTCGATGCAGAATTCTTCGATTTCATCGTGCTCCACCTCCGCGGTGTGCTGAGTCGAAATGACGACGTTGGAGATGCTCACCGGCCGGTCATTCTCATACACGACGGAGACCTGCGATTTGGCGTCCGGGCGCAGCCACTTAGCAACCTTGCCCGCCTTGCGAATTCGAGTGAGTTCACGCCCCAAGTGGTGCGCAAACATGATCGGCGTGGGCATCAGTTCCGGTGTTTCATTGCACGCGTAGCCGAACATCAGGCCCTGATCGCCGGCGCCCTGCTCAGCCTTCTTTTTTCCTTTGGCCGCCTTCGCATCGACACCTTGGGCGATGTCGGGCGATTGCTGCGTGACGATCACGTTGACGAACACTTTGTCCGCGTGGAACACGTCGTCGTCGTTCACGTAGCCAATCTCGCGAATGGCGTCGCGGGCGATTTGCACGAAATCGAGTTTCGCGCGGGTGGTGATTTCGCCACCGATGATCGCGATGTTCGATTTTACGTAGGTTTCACAGGCCACTCGGCTCCGCTTGTCTTGGGCAAGGCAAGCGTCCAGGACTGCATCGGAAATAGTATCCGCGACTTTGTCAGGGTGTCCTTCGCCGACGGACTCAGAAGAAAAAATAAAGCGCTTGCTCATGCCATGGTCGTATTAACGAATCAGGATTTGACGATACGATTATTGAAGACACCGTCAATGGGATTTCCAGATGGGGCGGGGATCTGGGGGCTGATTCCAGGATACCTCATTCATGGGTGGGGCGACGCTTTGCAAACCGCGAGCGTGTGAAGGCACCCACGCATGATTTCGCCGTTACGCGAACGGCTCGACCAAGTCTCGCCCCACCCAAAACGAGGGACTGATCATCCCGGCTGGTTTTACGGCCACGCGAAACTTCCGTACTTCAACCGCAATTGAGCTCGCAGGGCTGGATAGGATTTTGCGCGCCACGTCGGGAGGTTAGTGGTCGTGCCGAGTCGCTTTTGATCCGGAGCCAGCAGAATCATGGTGATCGGTAATCGTCCCTCGGCGAGCCGGGGGTGCTCGCTGATCACGAAACAGTCGGAGAGTTTGATTTGGATCTCGGGTCCGCGGATTTCTTCCGGGTCGTCGTCGTCGGTTGGTTCCGGATAGAGGAGCTTGAGACGTTGCCCGGCAGGTCCGGCCCAAGTGAGCGGCAGGAATTCGTCGAGGAAGCTCCGTTGACCCGAATCAAGGTGGGCGAAGAAGGCGGGCGCGAGGTCGGCGGCTTGAGCCTCTTTCATCAGGGTCAAACCAGTAAACGCTCGCGCCAAGGTTCGGCGCAGCGCTGCCCCGTCGAAGGACGGGATTTCCAGTTCCGGCGCGATCCGGGCCAGCAGGTTCACTCGCGCGATGAACTGACGGAGCGGGTGATTCAATTGCGGAAGATCAAACCAACCCGCGGCGAAAGCGTCGGCTAGGGCTTGTCCCGCAGCGCTGGGGTCAGGCGTGCCGGCGGATTCTCGACCGATCACCAGGTCTAGGAATCGGGTCTCGCGAAGTGACGCGACTCGCTTGTGCAGGCGATCCACCGTGCAGACTGAGTGTTCGGAAAGATGTTGCGGATAGAGTTCGCGCAACCATTCGAGTCGGACCGCGGTGGCCAGGGCGAGCAACGTGAGGCGACCATTCCGGCCGTCTACTTCACGGATATGGGCCGCGACCAGCAGCGGAGATTCCACCAGACTCTCTCGAACTAAGGTTGCGCTCCGACCTTCAACCAGACGGCAGTCCAGGGTTCCGGAATCCTTGCGCACTGCGAGTTGATCGATGAATCCAGCGGTGAGACACAAAAGAAGGGGTTCCGCGGACTTTTCTCTGGCGTTGGTGGTGCGGCGCGTGGGCGGAGCAGCACCTTCGTCGCTCTGGGCGCTGATCGCCGCTTCCGATTGGGACTGATTGATCAGCCTTTCTCGTTGGGAGATATCGAGCAATTGACGGTAGGTGTCTTCGACTTGCCGGGCCGTCTGGGCGTGAATGCCATATTGGCGACAGCGCGCCACATCGAACCGAGAATTTTTCGCGAACTGATATGCCCGCATCAGGGTGTAGAAATAGCTGTCCGCCCTCGCTTCGACAAGATCTCGTT
>DLVS01000253.1 GCA_003445095.1 Verrucomicrobiales bacterium | reverse complement strand
CGGTCGAGTGCCCAGATGGTTTCCTACGAAATTGCGATGGGAATGAGTGTCATCTCGGTCTTTATGGTGATCGGAGATCTCAATCTTTCTCAAGTCGTGGCGTATCAGGAGGCCAATGTCTTTCATTGGATGGTTTGGAAGCAGCCGCTGGCATTCGCCATTTTCCTGATCGCGGCCTTCGCTGAGACCAATCGGCTGCCGTTCGACCTGCCGGAATCGGAGTCAGAACTCGTCGGCGGGTATCACACCGAATACAGCTCGATGAAGTTCGCCTTGTTCTTTCTCGGTGAGTACGCGGCGATGATTGCTGCCTCGGCCATGATGGTGACGTTGTTCTTCGGCGGATGGGCGTATCCCTGGGGTGGCGGGGCGGCGACGGGGATCTGGAGCGGACTCGGCCACATTCTTTGCTTCCTCGCCAAGATGGGCGTGCTGCTGGTGGTTTTCATCTGGACTCGCTGGATGCTTCCCCGTTTCCGCTACGACCAGCTTATGGATCTCGGTTGGCGGCGTTTTATTCCCTTGGCACTCGTTAACATCCTGATTACCGCGTTAGTGCTCGCCGCCCTGAACAACTGAACTCACGCGCCCACTTATGACTAAGGTCGTCGAACGCAAGCCCCTGTCCGCGCTGGAACGGACCTATCTTCCAACCTTAGCCAGTGGCTTCAAGGTGACTTGGAAACATTTCACCAAAACGCTGCTCCAGGGCAAACCGGCGACGATGGAGTATCCAGAGGAACGGTGGGTAGTGCCGGAGGGCTATCGGGGTGCTCCGTACTTGGTCCGTGACCAGGATGGGCACACCAAATGTGTGAGCTGTCAGCTTTGTGAATTCGTGTGCCCGCCGAAAGCGATCAAGATTACGCCGCCCGGTCTCGATGGCCCAATCGCGGAGCGCACCAATGCGGAGAAGATGCCCAAGGAATTTGAGATTAACATGCTCCGGTGCATTTTTTGCGGTTTCTGCGAAGAGGTTTGCCCGGAAGAGGCGATCTTTTTGCAGCGAGATTATTCCCTCACTGGCGAGAGCCGCGAAGAAATGATCTACAACAAAGAGAAGCTGCTGAAACTTGGCGGCGTCCACGGAGGAATCCAAAAGTGGAAACACAAAGAAGAGGAAGCGAAGGAGCAGGAGGAATTTCCCGTGGATCCGACCGCGCACGTTCCGATTCATGGCGGCGAAAATCTTGATCCGGGAACGATGGCCAAACTCACTCCGGCGAATGGTCCACGGTCGGACAAATTGTAAGACCAATGCCCGAATTCACCGATCTACTTTTCTACGCCTTCGCCGGACTGGCTTTGCTGTTCGGTTTCCTGTGCGTCGCCAATCCGTTTAGCCGAAGTCCGGTCACGAGCGCGATGTTCCTCGTGCTGACGATTGTCGCGCTGGCGGGACTCTTCATTCTGCTGCACGCGTTCTTCCTCGCGGCGATCCAGATTCTCGTTTACGCCGGTGCCGTCATGGTGTTGTTCCTTTTCGTGATCATGCTCTTGAATCTGAAAGAGGAGGAGCGTCGGGAGATCCGCAAATTCACGATTGGCGCGGGTTTCCTGGCCGTAGCCGTGATCGCCGGCATCCTGATCCGCGCGGTGGTGGCGGCCCAGCCATTCGCGACGGGTCCGTTGGTCGAAGGCGCTACCAAACCGTTGGGTAAGCTCCTCTTCACCCACTACCTACTTCCGTTTGAAGTTATGTCCGTTCTGCTCCTCGTCGGCATGATCGGGGTGATCTTGCTGAGCAAGAAGGAACTCAAATGAAGCAAGCCCAAACTTTCAGCTATTCCCGCATATTCGCGTCGATTCGCGGTTAGTCCCAAGATGCACGTCGGCCTCCACCACTATCTCGTCGTCAGCGCGTTGTTGTTCGGCCTCGGACTATTTGGGGTCCTCGCACGGCGCAACTTGCTCGTCATCTACATGAGCCTTGAGCTGATGCTTAACGCCGCCAACCTGGCGTTGGTCGCCTTCTCTCGGTACAACGCCAATCTCAACGGACAAGTGATGGTGTTTTTTGTTATCACCGTGGCCGCTGCCGAGGTCGCTGTCGGCCTCGCCCTGATTGTAGCGCTTTACCGCAAACGTCAGACGGCTCACGTCGAAGACCTGACCAGCCTCCGTTTCTAGCCTGCTCATGGAACACCTCGCCGAATCCGCCTCCGCCGCGATTTACCCGTCGAACCCGCAAGATCTCGCCTGGGTCATTCTTTTGCTGCCGCTCCTGTCGGCCACCTCCATCGTGCTGGGATTGCGTCACAGCCGGACGCTGACGACGACCTTTGCGGTGTCATCCGTCGCCGTGGGCTTCGTCCTGAGCGTGGCATTGTTTTTTGCCTTCGGTGTGATGGGGCACAGTGGCGCAGCGGAGGCGTTTCCGTGGCTGTCGGTGGGTGGACTTGACGTTCACATCGGACTCAAAGTGGATGGCTTATCATCTCTGATGCTCATGGTGGTAACGGGTGTTTCGACTTTGGTGCACATTTATAGCACCGCCTATATGGACGAAGACCGTGACTATCCGCGGTACTTCGCTGGCCTCGGATTGTTTACGTTTTCGATGCTCGGCATCGTGCTGTCCGACAATTTTGTTCAGACTTTCATTTTCTGGGAACTGGTGGGGCTTTCCAGCTATCTCTTGGTAGGGTTTTGGTACGAAAAACCGGCCGCTGCCGATGCGGCCAAGAAGGCGTTCCTCACCAATCGCCTGGGGGATTTTGGATTCATTTTGGGTATCATCTTGATCTGGGCAGCGACGGGAACGGTCCAGTTCGATGAACTTGCGAAGAAGTTGGGTACCGAACCGACGGTGCTCGGTTCGCTAAGTTCGCTGGCGGGTGTCTTTATCTTTCTGGGAGCAATGGGCAAGAGCGCGCAAGTGCCACTACATGTGTGGTTGCCTGACGCCATGGAAGGCCCGACACCGGTCTCAGCGCTGATCCATGCGGCCACGATGGTCGCGGCCGGGGTGTACATGTTGTGTCGGGTTTTCTTCCTATTCGAGGTGCCAGCCGCCTGGCCCGACGCGCTCTCGTTTCTCGGGAATGTCTCCGCGTTGGGAATCATTGCCTGGGTGGGCGGCATCACTTCGCTCCTAGCAGGTCTGATCGCGATTCAACAGGACGACATCAAACGTATTCTTGCGTACTCCACTTTATCCCAGCTGGGATACATGATTATGGCGGTCGGATGCGCCGGGCCTGATGCCGCGATGTTTCACCTCACGACCCATGCCTGTTTCAAGGCTCTGCTCTTCCTTGGTGCCGGCAGCGTTATCGTGGGCTGCCACCACGAGCAGAACATCTGGAAAATGGGCGGCTTGTGGTCGCGGATGCCCACGACTTCGATCTGTTTTGCCATCGCCGCCGCTGCGTTGTGCGGTCTGCCTGTATTCACAAGCGGCTTTTATAGTAAGGATGCAATCTTTGGGGCGGCGCTGGCAAACGGCCGGCCGATCTTGTTCTGCGTAGGGGTCTTCGTGGCAGGATTAACGACGCTCTACATGGCGCGGTTGTACTTCATTGCCTTTCTGGGACAACCCAGGAGCGACGCGGCGGCTCATGCTCATGAATCACCGCGGAGTATGACCTTCCCTTTGGTGACGCTTGCCTTTCCGTCAATAGCACTTGGTTGGCTACCATTGGGTGCCTTTCTTAAGCACACGTTTTTCCCCAAGGCCGAAGTTCATCACGCCGACAGCCTGACCGAAGTGTTGTTTGAACCGTTCAATGAGGCGCCGCTGGGATCCATTCTCGGTGTGGGCTTGATTCTCTTCGGCGCGTTCGCTGCGGTGTTGTTGTATTGGAGTGCCAGAACGGATCCCTTGCCTGGGATTGCTTCGCGGCTGTCGCGCGGCTTGCGGCAGCGCCTGTATTTCGATGAAGTTTACGAGGCGGTCTTTATTCCACTCCACGACGCTGTCGCCAGTGTGGCGGACTGGTTTGATCGTTGGGTCATCCAAGGGTTTGCGGTTCGTGGCGTTTCCGGAGCCGTGGACCTCGTTGGTCGCGGCCTGCGTTTGATTCAAACCGGGAACCTTCAAACCTACGCGTTCCTGTTCGTCGCGGGAGTCGCCGTGGTGGTCCTCCTTGCACTCAGGTAATTTGCTATGTCCCCCGTCACACTCTTAATCCTCCTGCCGTTCCTGGGCGCTCTCGGAATCTTGCTCACGCCCGCCAAATATGCGCGCGTGTGGCATGGCGTGGCGGTCGGATCCACAGGACTGGCGCTGGTGGTTGCCTTGTTCGTTTTCTTTGGGTTCGTACCCGGAACGGCCGGTTACCAAATGGTGGACAGTTGGCATTGGAGTGAGGCAGTCGGGCTCAGCTACCACGTGGGAGTCGATGGCTTAAACGTCGGTTTGCTTCTAGTGACGGCGCTAGTCGGGTTTGCGGCGGCGTGTGTTTCGTCGGAGATCGAACGGCAGCCTAAGTTGTTTCATATTTTGCTGCTGGTAATGGTCGGAGGAGCGTTAGGCGCCTTTGCGTCACTCGATTTGTTCTTCCTCTATTTCTTTAACGAGCTAGCGCTGGTCCCCACGTTTCTCATGATCGGCATTTGGGGCCGAGGGGAACAAAAGGCCTATGCCGCCTTTCAAATCACCTTGTATTTGTCGCTTGGCGCGCTCGTGGCGCTGATCGGTTTGGTGTGTTTGTATGCGCTGTCGGGTGCCAACACTTTGGACGTCGTGACGCTTTCGGCCTGGCTGCGGCAACACCCCCTACCGGCAGCACAGCAAACGTTGATCTTCGGGCTGCTCCTGTTCGGTTTTGGGACTCTGGTGGGACTTTTTCCGTTTCATAGTTGGGCTCCCCTGGGATACGGAGTGGCGCCGACCGCCACGGCGATGATGCACGCCGGTATTCTGAAAAAGGTCGGCCTGTTTGCCTTGTTGCGGGCCGCGTTTCCCTTGCTCCCGGAGGGGGTGACCGCCTGGACTCACGTGCTTTCCGTCCTTTGCCTGGGCAACCTTTTGTACTGCGGGTGGGTGGCCATGAAACAGCGCGACCTCAACCTGTTATTCGGAAATTCAAGCCTCGCGCACATGGGCGTCATATTTCTCGGATTGGCCAGTGTCAGCGTCATCGGCGTGACGGGTGCGGTGTTAATCATGATTGCCCATGCGTTGTTGGCAGCCCTCGAATTCGCGCTCAGCGGTTACTTGTATCGCCAGACACGCACTCTCGAGTTGTCGAAGCTAGGCGGCGCCCTCCGCCAATTGCCCTTCATCGGAGCGGTGTTGGTCGCCGCACTCTTGGCCGGTTGTGGGGTTCCGGGCTTTGCCAATTTCGCAGGCGAAATCACCGTGATGTTCGGCGCCTGGAAGACTCTTCCCTGGCATGTCGTGGCGGCCGCTTGGGGTGGGCTGATCATCGGAGCGGTCTACATGCTTCGTGCCGTCCGCCAAATAGCCCATGGCGAAGTGAGTCCCATCCTGTCTCCGACGACAGACGCGGGACCGCTCGCGAGGATTCCTTACGCGTTGTTGCTAGTCGCCTTGCTTTTATTTGGAGTCGCCCCGCATATCTTGGTGGACAGAATCAAACCCAGCGTCGAGCAACTGGTGAAGCTCGCTCGGTCGGAGCCCGCCGCTCCACCTACACCCGCAGTTGCCCTCGTTTCTCCCCATTGACCGCCGCTCCGCCCCACGATGAATTCCTCGTTGCTCATCATCGAATTCCTGGTTGCCCTTCTGGGACTTGGCGTATTGGTGGCTGACCTCTGGATCGCTCCGTCGGCGCGTCGTTCGCTGGCTTATGTCGCCGCGACCGGCTTGTTGGTCATTCTCACCTTTCATGCGGGCGGTCTCGCTCCGGCGGATGGCACTGCTTTCGCGGGGATGTTCGTGGCGGATGCACTGTCGAATTTCTTCAAGACTCTGTTCCTAGTGTGTGGGATCGCGATGCTCCTAATTTCCGCCAGCTA
>DLVS01000257.1 GCA_003445095.1 Verrucomicrobiales bacterium | reverse complement strand
GAGCTACCTGAGCGCCAGCGAGCCGGTCGTAACTTTTGGACTTGGGCCTGATACGAAAGTGGATTCAGCGGAGGTTCACTGGCCTTCCGGAACGCGGCAAAAACTCGCGCACGTCGATTTAGACCGGCAGTCCGTTGTGGAAGAACCGCGCTGAACTGATCAGCGGAGCGAGAAACCAAGATTGCTGGGTGACAATGATTGCCCGTTCCCCGGACGGCGGATTCGCCGAGCGCGCGATCACTTCTTGGGCGGCGCGGGCAAGTTCGTCGGGGGCAGCGCGGGAAGATTGAACCGAGCCAGAACATTGCTCGCGTAATCCGGGAACCTCCATCCCAGTCGCTGGAAATGCGGCAAAGCGTCCAAGACCGACCCGTCTTGCTGAGTCGCCCTAACCAACGCGGCTCGCTGCGCCAAGATCTGATACCGCAGTAGTTGAGTCTGCCGGTACATGAACAAACACAGGCCGGCGGTGGCGATGATCAACCCGACCAGGAGCAGGCGAATCACTTGATTCAGCAGATCGACTTCGCGCCGCACCGCGGCGAGGTCGCTGAACGGTGTCACCGGCTTCGATTCCTCAAGGGGATGCATAGCTCAACGAGAAGTTTTCGGTGCGACGGCCGCTGGCGGGTTGGTCACGATGTTCAACGGAAGTCCGGATTCGATCAGGGCTTTGAGGACGGCGCGGTTGCTCAAGGTTCCGTAGGCGACGCTATCCTGGGCCAACGCCGAGAAGGCCTGACGGTTGAGATTGTAGTTCACCACGCGGCGGGCCTGTTGGTTGTTCAAGACAGTGTAATAGATGTGCAGCGCGCAGAGGGCCGCCAAAATGACGGCACCGGTCAATTCTATTCCCACCAGCGCGGGCAACAACCACGGACGTTTCATTCGGTCGGCGCGAAATTAGGGCGGCACGGCCCGTTTCCAAGCTTTTCCCCGATTCCTTCGATTCAGCCATCCGCCGCTTGCTTCTCGGCTCTTCACCCACAACCGTATCTCCATGAATCCTCCCACTGCTTACGTCGAACGCGTCGTGGACTTGCTGGATCCCGCCGCCAACCGATTGGTCAACCTCACGATTGAAGAAGCCCGTGCCAAAGTACTCTCGGGTGACCCAACCGCGGTGGCCGAGATCGACGGTTCGTTTGCGCTGCTCTCCCGCGAAGGCAAAACCGTCCGCATGGCCCGTTCGTTGGATCGGCCGATGCGCTACTTCCTCGCCAAGCGTGCCGAGGGCCCCGCACTGATCGTGGCGGATCGCATCGACGCGATTCACGCCCAACTCCAACGCGAAGGGCTAGCCGACCAATTTCACCCCAGCTACACGCGCATGGTGCCGGCCCATCACGTGGTGGAGATCCAACTCATCGGTTGTCCCGACCCGGACCCCATCTACACCCGGTTCTTCACGCCGGAACGGGATTCCCTCCCAGCCGACTTGGACGTCATCGGTCGCCGCTATATCGGTGCGCTGTTGGATGAAGTGACCCAACAACTTCGTCTCATTCCCGAAACCGAACCCATCGGCATCGCGTTCTCCGGTGGCGTAGACAGCGGGGCCGTCTTCCTGTCCACCTATCACGCCCTGCGTCAATTGGGGATGAGCCCAGCGCGGTTGAAGGCCTTCACTTTAAGTTTCGGAGATGGACCAGACCTCGGGCAGGCGCGGGATTTTCTCCAAAAGCTCGGCTTGGGCTTGTTCCTCGAAGAGATCCACGCCGATTTAGCGGACCTCGACTTCACGGAAACGTTGCGCGTGATCGAAGACTACAAACCGCTGGATGTGGAATGTGCGACCATGGGCTTGGCGCTGTGCCGGGGCATTCGGCGTCGCTATCCCGATTGGCGCCACCTGTTCGACGGCGATGGCGGTGACGAGAATCTCAAGGACTATCCCATCGAAGAGAACCCCGAGCTGACGATTCGATCCGTCGTCAACAACCTCATGCTCTATCACGAAGGCTGGGGCGTCGGACGGATCAAACATTCTTTGACCTACAGCGGTGGCCTGAGCCGGGGCTATGTACGCACGTACGCCCCCGCTCGGGCGTACGGCTTTGAGGGATACAGTCCGCTGATGAGCCGCCGGGTGATGGCGGTGAGCGAAGGAATTCCCTTTGTCGAATTGACCAATTACGACGTGCCGACGTTGTACTCGCTGAAGGGCGAAGTGGTTTCACGCGGGGTCAAGCAGTTGTTCGGGGTGGACATGCCCGTCTTTGAAAAGCGCCGCTTTCAGCACGGAGCGACGAAGAAAGAATCGCTCCGGACGAAGCTACCAGCGCAAGAGGCCACCTACCGCCGGCAGTTCCACGCGCTCTATGCGTGAATGGGGGGCGCGGCGTTCATCACGCGGAAGACGAACCATTTATTGTTAGGCGATTTCTGGCTCCGTCTCATCGAGGAACATGGTAAATGAGGAGAACTGCTCTCGAAAGACATAGTTCTCCATGTAATGTATCTCTCCAAACGCCTCGTCGGACACCTTCAGATAGAGGTAGCCGCCCAGCAGATTTCCGCCGATATGCATGAGAGATTTTTCAGGAATGCCAATCACCTTTCTATCATCATTTTTCAGAATCTCATCAGCGGTGAGGAGCAAATCGATGACACCTGAACGGGGCGACCTAAAGAGGCGAGCGCAATCGAGCAAACTATGGCGATGGGCAACAAGGAAGCCTCGATAATCCGCCGGCAGACTGAACCCCAGCCGTTTCTCAAGTTCTTGAACGAGCGCCTCCATACTGGTGACCATTCGCCTAACAGTTGATTGAACGACTGAGCCAGCAGTCGGTGTATTAACATCACCGCAGACTGGCGCTTCCGTAACCACCTCGACCCTTAGGCCTTCGCCAATCCAACGGTCGCAACAGGGCCAGATCTACATTGTTGATCGTTTAGCCGAAGAACTCGAGTGACCGCGAGCAAGGCTCACTAGGCTGAATCCCAAGGCGACTTACGTTCGCATCGCGTCGGCTCGACCTTGAACCGGCTTCCCATGGATGTCCGGTGCCTGGCTCTCCGAGTGGCTGCCTTGCCCTTCCACGTTCGCACCGGCCGCGATTTCTGGACTCGACTGTGCTGATCCCGGCCGCTCGATCTGGGGCATTACCGGATTGAGGAGTTGCCCCGCCAGCGTCGGGGAAACTTGCGCATCAGCGCCATAGACGGGGGGCCAGTACTTTGGCAGCCAGGCGGTCCCAAACAGCCGGTCGATCAGGGGGAACATGGCGGCGAAGTTGCGGTCGCGATGCTCGTCATTGGTGTGGTGCCAATGGTGGAAGGCCGGCGTCGAAACCAGCCATTCCAACGGTCCCAGTCGAAGCCGAATGTTAGCGTGGATGAAAAAGGTCCAGATAGTGCCCAATACGGTGACAAGCGCCACTGTTGGGTCCAGCCGGTGGCCGGTTGTCTGAGCCAGACCGAGCAGATAGACCGGGGCCAGACCTGCCAATCGGGTGAACACCATATCGAAGGGATGCGCGCGCGTGTTGACCAGCCAATCAAGCTGTTCGGCACTGTGGTGGATCACGTGGAACCGCCACAGGAGAGGAAAAGCATGCGACGCCCGGTGGCCCCAGTAGGCGCCGATGTCACTCACCACCAGTACGACGGGTATCTTTACCCAAAGCGGCCAAGCCGCCACCGCTGAATAAAGTCCCCCGGGATCGGCTCCTCGCAATGCCCGAGCCAAAATGGCCAGCGGGATCGCAATGATCGCCGCTGGCACAAGGCTGTTAATGAAATACCAAGCGAGATCCACCCCAACCTGGCGGCGCCAGACCTTGGCGGGATGCAGCGCGAACAATCGTTCGAGCGGCACGAAAACCGCAAC
Organism: Verrucomicrobiales bacterium; assembly: GCA_003445095.1. Taxonomy (GTDB): domain Bacteria; phylum Verrucomicrobiota; class Verrucomicrobiia; order Limisphaerales; family UBA9464; genus UBA9464. The sequence goes on along the minus strand of DLVS01000257.1, from coordinate 4,981 downwards.
TAGCAAGACCAGCCAGACCACCAAGCGCGCCACATCGATGGCAAACGCCAAAGCATGTGGGGCGAGTCGGTCGATCATGGCCTACCGGCTGCGTTTCCCAACAGGGAATATTACTCGCGGCGGCGTGAGCGAATGGCAACGGCCCCCATCGCCGCTATACCGAGCCCGAGCAGACCCACGGTTGAGCCCGAGTCGGGTACTGAATTGGTCGAATTAACGCTCACGCCGTCCAACAACACAAACGGAGGCAAGCCGTCCGGTCCGCCGAGCGAGAGGAAGTTCAGCACTGCGCTGGTGCTGTCGGCGGTGAAACCGAAGGTTTCGTGCATCCAGCCGGAGAAACCATGGCTGGGGAGGTTGAAAACAGAAGTGAGTTGGGCTGGGGCGCCGCCGAGAGTTACTTGGACCTGCTCGGTCGTGTCGCCGTCGAAGCCGAACTGCTGGGCGGCGGCCCAGTAGAATTCCACTTCGTAGGTGTCGCCAGGGACCAAACCGTTGATCGTCTGCGAGATTCCGACGCCCCGAAAGCTCGAGGCTGCATCGAGGCCAACATACAGCCCGCCGGCCGGACTCGCGGATTGCGACCAAAGGCTGAAATTGTCATTGAACCGAATATCACGCGACCCAGTGGTAGCTGCCGTGGCAGGATCCAGCAGGAAGCTGAGGAGCCCGGTGTTCCCTGGACCGGTGGTCCAGTCCGTGAGCTTCGTATAGCCGCCGGTGCCGGCATCGTTCATTTGTGAAGGGAATGAACCCGGGCTGCTCGACTGGAAGGCGGAGCCGCCGGTGTAGAGTTCGAAATCTCCGTTGGAGACTAGATTAGCTGCTCCGGCCTGTAGTGCCGATCCAACTACGAAACTGCAGATGGCAGTAGTTTGGATTTTGGATTTCAACGTGGTCATGGTTTTGAGCTAGGTGCGTGTGTAGGCTTAGAAGGATATTTGGATTAGAAGGCTTCCGCGAACGGCCAAGTAAGACTGCGACTTGCCCGCTCAGACGGAGACCGGGCGAAGTATTTCTATGACGCGAGTGGCCGCGAGCCTTTTTTTGCCAATGCGCGACTCGCTTTTGACCAATGATCGACGGAAGCCACGGTCCGGACGGGAAAAGCCGGCATTTGTGCCACTTATTTTCTGAACGATTCAACCCGGCGACACCGGCTAGCGTGACCAGTCAAGGGCGGCCAGATGCTTCCTGAAGTTCATGATTTAGGCCCGGCCCGAGCCCAGAATCTCGCCAGCGGAGGCTTGACCGTTAGGACGGCTGTGTTTGCATCGCCGGCGAAATGAAGAAGTTGTTGCTCCTCTCAGCGTTGGGCGCGGCGATGGCGCTATCCAGCGGATGTTACTCGACCCAAGGTGGCCACGACCAGTTCGGCGTGCCGTTCTCAACCGACACGATTGAGAGTCGCTACGAACGGCCGGTCGCTCAGGTCTTTGCGGCCGCCAAAGAAGTGCTCGCGTTCAACGGCACACTGGTTAGCGAAAACCTGATCAACAACTCCCTAGAAGCAAAGGTGGACAACAAACGTGTGTGGGTCCGCGTCGATGAACCCGAGACAGGTGTCGCCCGCATACACACCCAAGTCCGTGGGCCGGCAGGTGGGGCCGACATCAAGGTCGCCTCCGAAATCGACAAGCAGATCGCGCTCAAATTGAGCACGATGCGATAGGCCGGGCGACTAATCGAACATTTTGCCGGGATTCAGAATTCCGGCGGGGTCCAGGACTCGACGCAGTTCGCGCATGACTCGCATCTGAGCGTCGCCAGCGAATTGGGGTAGGAACTCTTTTTTGGCTACACCGACGCCGTGTTCGCCAGTGATCGTGCCCCCGAGGCGAATCGCTTCGTCGAAGATTTCCCGAAACGCGGCATGCACGCGTTCCATTTCCTCGTGATTCCGTTCGTCCGTTAAGAAGGTTGGGTGAAGATTCCCGTCACCCATGTGGCCGAACGTGCCCACTCGGAGCTGATACTTCTTCGCCACTTTTTCCACGAAACGCACCATCCGGGCGAGTTCACTGCGAGGGACGGTAGCGTCCTCTAGGATGGTCGTCGGCGCCACTCGGGCGAGCGCGCTGAAGGCGCTCCGCCGGGCGCTCGCGAGACGATTGGCCTCGGCCTCGTCTTGGGCGATTCGAACGTCGCGGCAACCGTTCTTGCGGGCGGTTTCGGCCATTTGCCGGGCCTCATCCTCCACTTGGGCGGGGTGGCCATCAGATTCCATCAACAGCAACGCCTCGCAGTCGGTGGGCAGTCCGATACGCGCGTAGTCTTCGACGCATCGGATCGTCATGCGATCGAGAAACTCGAGCGTGCAGGGAATAATCTGGGCAGCAATCAAATCGCTGACGGTTTGGGCCGCCGCGTCCATCGCGTCGAAAGTCGCCACAAGCGTTTTCTTGGCCGCCGGCTTGGGAATCAGTCGAAGGAGCACTTGTGTAATCACTCCCAGCGTTCCTTCGCTGCCAATGAACAGATCCTTGAGTGAATATCCCGCAACGTCCTTCACGCATTTGTTGCCCGTACGCAACACCTCGCCATTCGGCAGGACCACTTCGAGGCCCATGACGTAATTGCGCGTAATCCCATACTTCAAACCTCTCAACCCGCCCGAATTCTCCGCGACATTTCCGCCGATGGTCGAAATCTTCATCGAACCCGGGTCCGGCGGATAGAACAGTCCGACGGCGGCCGCCGCCTCCGCGACCTGGAGCGTCGTCACCCCGGGTTCGACCATCATTGTCAAGTTGGCTCGATCCACCTCAAGGATGCGATTCATGTGGACGGTGCACAGGACCAAGCAGCCGGGTATGGGCAGGCTGCCGCCGCTGAGCCCCGTGCCCGACCCACGAGTCACCACCGGGATGCGTTCCCGCGTGGCGCAGGCTAACACCGCCGCGACGTCTGCCGCCGAACGAACGAAGACAACGGCGCCGGGCATTTGGTTCATGGCCGCCGTGCCATCAAACGAATAGGAAATCAGGTCCTCCTGGCTCGTGAGCACCGCGGCGTCGCCCAATTGCGCGCGAAGCTCGGCCAGAGTGGAATTGGAAAGCGGCATCGGCGCGAGCGTGAGGAACCGAAGGTGGATGGGTCAAGCGGCGGTGGTTGGCTGAAGGTACCGAAGTGCCGGCTTTAACCGGTCGTGCGCCAAACGGTCGGCATCAGCCTCGCCCCACGGCGATCTCGGTGGGGCGACGCTCTGCGGAGCCGTACGGCTGGGGTATCATCCGCGCGTCCATTTGCCGAGACACGCACGCACGGCTTGGCAAAGCCTTACCCCACCGATGCCGGATTGAGTCACACCTCTTTCAACCTGGATCGGATGGGGCGTCCGTTCGCTTGAGCAAAGGCCAGGGCCAACGCCAAAGCATCCGCCGCGTCGGCATCAGGCGTTTCCGGGAGGTCGAGCATCCGTTGCACCATTTTCGCCACGGCAAATTTTTGCGCGCCGCCGAATCCAACGATGGCTTGCTTCACTTGCCGAGGCGCCAATTCATAAATCGGCAAACCGGCTTCGGCGACCATCGCGAGGGCAGCGCCGCGCGCTTCACCCATGGTGATGGCGGTGCGCAAATTCTGGGCAAAGAACAATCCCTCAACGGCACACACACCCGGAGTGTGTTGGCGAAGGATGTCACGAACCGTGGCGGCGATTTGCCCGAGGCAGCGCGACCGCGCCCACTCCCTCGAACAGCGAATGGTGCCGCTCGCAACACATCGCGGACGCCCGGCCTGAACCTCGATGACGCCGAATCCAGAGCCTCGTAGCGACGGATCAATTCCCAGAACTCGTCTGAACGTCAACGGAGCCAGCGGTTCTTTCGCGCCAAGCGATTTGCCCCGACTGGCTACCCGTTGCTGCAATCGTTCAAAGTCCCCCGGCGAAATACCCACGCGCGAACGCTACGGCACCGACCTTAGCAGGGAAACCGCTTCCTTTCGCCGACGGTTTCCTTGAATCCGTTTGCTCCCGCGTTCGGGACATCCCATCCTCTCGCTCCGGCGACCCAACGCCATGGGACATGTTCCCCGTCTGCGAAATGAGCGCAAATCCACGTACCACTCGATCCCGTAAAGACTCCCGTTCAGATTCTACCCAACCGCAGGCACCCGCGCCAAAAGTCCAGCGTCCGCGAAAACCCCGAGTCGCGAAGTTAGAAACAGTCTTAGCCAATTCTCCCGCGGCCCGACCGGTGGCAGCCGCCCGCCCCCGCCGCCCGCCGGCCTCGAAGACTGGGCTGGCCTCCCAGCCGGCGAGTCCCGCGGTGTCGCCCAAGCGGAACCGCCAATCTCTTCTGGCTCGACCTAACCCCGAGACGGCGCCAGCCCCAACCGCCAAGGTCCTAAAGCCCGGGCGAAAATCTTCCACAGCAACGGACGCGAAGCCGGCGACCTCAACCAAACGTCGCGCCGCCCGACGGCAAACGCTGCCGAAAAAGCCGATTGCCCAGAAACCGTCGAAAGTAAAATCGTCGCTCGCGGCTCCAAAACGAAGACCGGCCCGGTCGCCCAAACTTGGAATACTCAAAACGCCGCCCGCTCTTGCCTTAATCGAGCCAGTAACCCCCGGTGCGCCGAAGGCCGTTCACCCGCTGGTACCTCCGGCATTCCCGACGGATGAACGCCCTCCCTTGACTCAATTCGCCCCGCCGCGGGCACCGACTCCACCGCGGGAAAAGACGCCGGAGTTGCCCGCGCTATTGCTGGCGGACGACAACCTTCAACTCCCTCCGCCACCTGAGGCGCCGTCAGACATTCATGCGCCGGGCGTCCAATTCCCCCCGGCCGAATCTCCGGCGGCCTCAGAGGCGCTGGCTCAGGTCGTGCCCCCATCGGTCGAGTCATCTCCGGCACCTTCGACGGCGAGTGTGCCCTCCCTGCCACCAACACCGACTCCACTCCGCGAGCCCGCGCTGCCTGTACTCGCGTCGCCGGTATTTCCCAACTTCGCGCGAGTGTGGCTCGATGCCCGCGA
>DLVS01000590.1 GCA_003445095.1 Verrucomicrobiales bacterium | reverse complement strand
CCCCAGTGTTTCCACACGCGCCGCATTAGTCAGCGCCTCCTCCCGTCGGCGGCTACCAGGTTCATGGGCTCAATTCACGTCCGGACCTTGGAGGTCCGGCCTCTCCCTGAACCGGCGTAGCCGCGGAGGGAACGACGCGCACTTACCTTTCGAACCGTCGCGGGGAATCAACTGTCCTGCAACGACTCACGCGCTTCGGCAGTCAGCGCTTCCTCCCGTCAGCGACTACCAAGTTCATGGACTCGATTCACGTCCGGATCTTGGAGGTCCGGCCTTTCCCTGAACCGGCGTAGCCGCGGAGGGAACGATGCGCACTTACCTTTCGCACCGTCGCGGGGAATCAACCGTCCTGCAACGACTCACGCGCTTCGGCAGTCAGCGCTTCCTCCCGTCAGCGACTACGAGGTTCACGTCCGATCTAAGAATTAGAGGTTCGCTTTGAACGAATCGAACGATAGGGATCGCGCGCTGCGTCGTCCCCGCCCGTGAGGGCAGATTTCACGAACGCGGGCGGGGAAGTTCGCGAGTGGGACGGCGTCGTTGGTCGGGCGGCGTTCGTGAAGGCGGCAGTAGACGGGGGCTCCTCCCGCCGCGCTGAATTCGATTCTCAATTGAACCCGAGCTCGCATCCGCCAGACTCGCCAGGTTCATGAACGCCGCCACCATCCCGGTTGAAACGACGGATCCGATCAACGCCCGCATCCTGGCGGTTAGTGAGGATCGAATTCAGGGATTCTCTCGAGATCCTTTCGGCGACATCAGTCGGCTCTGCGGCGTCTCGCTGGACCGCGTGATCGAGCGGATTCGCGCGATGCTCGTCGCGGGGACGATTCGCCGCGTGCGTCAAACATTGCTCGCCACCAACCTCGCTGACGGGGCGCTTTGCGCTTGGCAAGTGCCGCCGGACAAAACGGAAGCCGCGTTCGATTTCATGTTCCAACGGGATCCCTTCAGCGGGCACGTGGTGATTCGTTCCACCGATTCGGCGACGCCGGGATCGAGTTATCGGCTCTGGACTACTTTGAAAGTTCCCCAAGGCTTCTCCTTGGAGAAACACGCCGCGTTGCTCGCGGATCAAGTAGGCGCGGAGAAGTTTCGGCTCATGCCGGCAAAAAAACTATTCGCGCTCGGCGTGGGTCACGTGCGACGTCGCGCGATGGAGCCGGGAAGCCGCGCCGATGCGCTCGCGGAGGTCATCGAAGTTCAGGTCGCGCGGTTGAATGATCTCGAATGGCGTGTCCTCACGGCGCTGAAACGTGAGTTCGCGCCCGAGGAAATTGGAAGCGACCTCTGGCGGCCTCGGGCTGCCGAAGCGGGTGTGCCTCTCCCGGTGTTCTTCGAAGTGGCCGAGGACCTCAATGCGCGGAAAGTCATTGGGCGATTCAGCACGTTTTTGGAGCACGTGAAGACGCTCGCGACGGGTGAGCGTGTGACCAAGTTTAACGCCTTGTTCCATTGGGCGGTACCGCCGGGGCGCGAGCTTGAGGCCGGACGAGAGGTCGGACGCCATCACATCATGACTCACGCCTATTGGCGCGAAGGCGGACCGGAATTCCGCAATGTCAACATCATGGGCGTCGCCCACGGCATCGACAAAGAGACGGTCCTGGCGCACAAAGCGGCCATTGACCGACACCTCGCGGAAGCGGGAATCGATGTTGGGTACACGAATGTATTTTGGGGCGGCCGCAGCGAGATCAAACCCAGCGAAATTTCCCCTTTTGCCTATGCAGATTGGTGCCGCAGTTTGGGAGTGAATCCGGCCCACCTACAGTCCTAGCCCGAATTCAACAGGGGCCGGGGGTCTCGTCGATTCCGCCGTCGATTACTCCAACGGCACTTCGTAATACTCAAGCGCCCATTCTTTCATAAATCGGACCCGGCTGGGGGCGATCCGATAAACGATGAGGGCCGGGTTATCGAGTGAACCCAGATAAGTGCGCAGCAGCGGATTGGTGTTCCAGATCTCCTGCAAGACCGCTCGGTCACTGATAACTTCGGCAATTCCCGTGAGGCGGACCTGGTTGTGTTGATCGTCGAGGTAACACAGTTCACAACGAGGATTGGCCGCCAATTCGATCGTCTTGTGGTAGGGACGCAAGTTGGCGACGTAGAGGGTGAAGCCATCCACTTTGACCGGCGAGACGGGACGAACTCGCGGCTGGTCGCCATCCAGCGTTGCGAGTTGCGGGAAGCGTGCGGCCCGCATGACGCCGCGAACGAGCTCTCGCAATTCTTGGGGTGACAATGGAGGCAACTGAGGTGGAGTAGGCATGAGTTTAGTCTATTCCAGAAGGGAGGGAATTGGCTATCCCGGCGATCCCCGGTGGCTGCGCGGCGTGCTTGAGACGGAAGCGCCCATTGCCCCAACCTCAACGCAAGTGAACCGATTCCGCTCGTTGATGTTTGGATTACTACTCGCCCTCCTGCTGGCCGGGTGTGCGTCGTCGAATCCCAAAACAGAAAAACAGTTCGGCGAGTCTGTCGTTTTCATCGGAGAAGTTCCGGCATCCCTCGCGGTGCTTCCACTCAATCACCAGCCGTTACAAGTGCGCAGCGCCTTCCGGCGGCAAAGCAACACGGTGACGTATGTCGAAGGGCGCGACTATGTGGTGGACTGGTCCGCCGGCACGCTCCGCCGAACATCCGACTCTCGCCTGCCGGAGTTCCGGACCAACGTCCTCTTCGGCGCGGAGAATTTTGACCACTCCAAGTATCCTGGATTCGGCAATACTGCCTTTTTCGCCTTCGTGGATTACGAACACACTCCGGGTCCTCCGTGGCCAATCCAGCCCAACCAAACCCAACTGCTCCCACGGAGCGACGCACGACTAACCCACGGCGGGCCATTCAAGATCGTTGCTTTCGGCGACAGCATCACGGCAGGGGGTGACGCCACTTCGTCCGAACTTATCTTTTGGAAGCGATGGACTGACTATTTGCAGCGGCGTTATCCGGCTGCCGAGATCACCGCGATCAACGGGGCCACGGGTGGCGACAGCACGGTCCAAGGGCTTCAACGGCTGGCAGACAAGGTTCTCGCGCAACAGCCCGATCTGGTGCTGGTCGGCTTCGGCATGAACGATCACAACCGCGGTGGGGTTCCGGTGGCGCAGTTCGCCGCGAACCTGCGAACAATCGTTCAACGAATCCGCGCGGAGACGTCGGCGGAGGTGGTTCTGTTTTCGGCGTTCCCGCCCAATCCGAAATGGGCCTTCGGGTCGCATCATATGGAAGACTATGCGACCGCGACCGCTCAAGTTGCGGCCGAAACCGGCTGTGCCTACGCGGATGTTTTCACCAACTGGCAGGCCGTGGCCGCGCGAAAAAAACCGGAAGACCTCCTCGGCAACGACATC
>DLVS01000528.1 GCA_003445095.1 Verrucomicrobiales bacterium | reverse complement strand
CCCAGCGGCCAATCCACTACCCCTCTTCCCGGGACATTCGTTCGCCTTCCGATAGAAGCCCTGTCCCTTGCCCCTTGCCCGTACCTTGCCCCTTGCCCCCGCTGCTTGCCCCCGCTTTATGCTTCCACGCCGAGCATGGTCGCCAATTTTTACGTGGCCGCCAACGTCAGTTGGTGGCAGGCCCCCGAATGGCCAACCGCCACGGACTTACGTCCCCGGCTACATTGGACGGATCGTATCGTCGTTCTCGCGTCGCGTGCTCATAGGAAGGAGTCGGCGCAGAAGGGGCTAGGCATCTATCCAGTGACACTGATCTTCGACACTGCCGCGATCCGAGACCTGGTCCGCGGCTATGGGCCTTGCCCTAGCCGCAGCGCTCCACGGGCAATTGAGTGTGTGAATCATTGGATGCGACGCTCCAGACCTAGCCGCTGCTGCCGCTGACCTTCGACACAGTCGCGGTCCGCATGGAAATGATTACCGGCATGGGAAACGAATCCGTTTCCGATCTGTTGCGGTCTGCCTATCCTTCCGCCCGCGTGGGCGAACCCATGAAACCTCTGGACGACAACGACGCGCTCCGCCTCGTGGTCGAAGGAACCGTGTCCGAAACGGGCACGGAGTTTTTCCGCGCGCTGGTGCGGAACCTCGCGGCCGTCATGGGCACGACGGGAGCTTGGGTAACGGAGTATTTGCCGGAGGTGCGCCGCCTTCGGTCCGACGCGTTTTGGCTCAACGGCAAGTTCCTCCAGCAGTATGAGCATCCCGTCGATGGCACTCCGTGTCAGGCGGTCGTCGACGGAAGGCGGTTGCTGCATATCACAGATCGAATCCTTGAGATTTACCCAAACGACGCCGATCTCGAGGCCGTGGGCGCCGTGAGCTATCTGGGTGTACCGTTAATCGACTCGGATGGCAGCGTTATGGGACATCTGGCGGTGCTCGACTCCAAGCCGTTACCCGCCGAGCCGCGATTGATCTCGTTGTTTGAAATCTTCGCTGCCCGAGCCGCGGCCGAACAGCGGCGGCTGAAGAGTGAACATCAAGTTCGCACCCGAGAGGAACAAGTCAGTGCCCTGCTGGAAAGCGCGATGGATGCCATCATCGTTCTCGACGCTGCGTCCGCGATAGTGCGGGTAAACCCGGCGGCGGAACGAGTCTTCGGCTGCACGAGCGAAGATCTGGTCGGCGAGAATTTCCACGACTTTCTGACGGCAGAGAGTGCGACGAAGTTCGAGACCTTCGTGAACGACCTCGACCTCCAGCAATCGGGGCGCGGTCAGCTGTGGATACCCCAGCGTTTCACGGCCCAACGTTGGGACAAGTCCACGTTTCCCGCGGAGGCAACGCTCTCTCGTTTCACGAATCGGGGTCAGGTGTTTCGCACCGTGATCTTGCGCAATGTAGATGAACGGCTCGCCGCGGAGCGTCGTATCGAACTGCTGACGGCCGAGGCCGAATATCTGCGCGAAAGTGCCCGCGATTCGACCGGCATGGGTGAGATGCTCGGTGGCAGTCCAGCGATGAAGGAGCTGTTCGAGTCGCTTCAGCGCGTGGCGACGAGCGACGCCACGGTCCTCGTGTCCGGCGAGACGGGCACGGGCAAGGAACTCATCGCGCGCTCCCTTCACGATGCCAGCGAGCGGCGGGACAAGCCGCTCGTGCGGGTGAACTGCGCAGCCATTCCTGGCACATTGATGGAAAGCGAATTCTTTGGCCACGAGCGCGGCGCGTTCACCGGCGCAACGACCAAAAGGGAAGGTCGCTTCGCTCTGGCCGACGGCGGAACGATTTTTCTGGATGAAGTCGGCGAACTCCCACTGGACCTCCAAGCGAAGCTGCTGCGCGTGTTGCAAGAAGGAGAGTTCGAGCCCCTCGGCAGCGCCCGCACGCGCCGGGTCAACGTCCGGGTCGTCGCGGCCACGAATCGCGATCTCGGCGCGATGGTGGCGGAAGGCAAGTTTCGCGAAGATTTGTTCTATCGCCTGAACGTTTTCCCACTCCGCGTTCCGCCTTTGCGAGAGCGAGGCGCGGACATTGCGTTGTTAGCGCGAGCCTTTGTTGAGCGGTTCGCGCGTCGCATGGGACGCCGATTGGAGCCGTTGAGCCCGGACGAAAACCGTCGGCTTCAGGATTATTCCTGGCCCGGCAACGTGCGGGAACTCCAGAACGTGATCGAGCGCGCCATCATTCTGACCGTCGGCAGCCGACTCGACCTGCAGCGGGCGATGCCAGAATCGGCGTCCCCGGTTCCCACCCCACTCCCCGAAGGCAGCCCATCTGATGGGCGGATTCTCACTGCTAAGGAACTTGAGGCTCTCGAACGCGGTAACATTGAAAGGGCGCTGGCGGCTTCGGCTGGCAAAATTTCTGGTAATGGCGGCGCGGCGCAACGCCTCGGGCTCGCGGCCTCAACGCTCAGCTCTCGGATGAAAGCACTCGGGATTCAACGAACCTCGCAATAGAACCCCATGCGAACCCTTGCCATTGGCGATATCCATGGGTGCTATGCGGCATTCGAAACACTACTGGAGGCGGTCGGTGTTACTTCGGATGACTCGCTAATATTACTCGGAGATTACATTGATCGGGGTCCCGAATCGAAGGCGGTCGTCGCAAGGGTGATCAAGCTACTCGAGCGGGGCAAAGTCTGGGCGTTGCAGGGAAATCATGAGGTCATGATCCTCATGGCTCGGAAAAACTCGCGCGAGTTCCAAAGCTGGAGGTGTTGTGGCGGGGAGGAGACCCTCAATTCATATCATGCGGAATTCCATGACGATTGGCGCCAAAGTGTTCCGGACGATCACTGGAAGTTTTTTGAAGAAACGCGGCCGTGGCTCGAAACAGAGACGCATATCTTTGTGCATGCGTCCGTGGTTCCTGACGCGGACATGGTTGATCAGCCGGAATACGTTCTGTATTGGGATCGCTTCGATCCGCGATTGCGGCACAAGTCCGGAAAAATTGTGATCTGCGGGCACACTGTACAGCAATCAGGAGAGCCGGCTTTAGGCGCGCGTTCGGTATGCATCGATACCGGAATCTATTTGAGCAAGTGGCTGACATGCCTCGACGTTGACACCGGGAAGTACTGGCAAGCAAACGAGCGTCAAGCAGTTCGCACCGGGGAGTTGTCTAACTTGGGTTGACCCTGACGATGGCCTTCGGAGGCGAAAATCACGGATCGATGTGATCAATTCCGAACAGTTGACAGACACCTCGTCTCATTCCGGTTCCTCACACCACCGGGCCGCTAATTGGTGGGGAATTTTGAGGTGATCCAAAACTCGTGCGACTAGGGTGTCGGCGACGGCCTCGACCGTCGCTGGACGGCCGTAAAACGAAGGATTTGCCGGCAAAATGAGCGCGCCGGCTTGCAGTAGGAGTTCAAAGTTTTTGACGTGAACCAGCGAGAGCGGTGTTTCGCGGGGAACTAAGATCAGTTGGCGCCGCTCCTTTAGAATTACGTCAGCGCAGCGCAGGAGAGTGTCGGAACTGACTCCGTGAGCGATGCGGCCGAGCGTGCCCATGCTACAGGGGATTACGACCATGGCATCGGGTGGATTCGATCCGCTCGCAAATGGAAGGTTCATCGAACGGTGATTGTGCAACTGGACCCCGTCCCGCAGTCGCAGTCCGCCGGGAAGTTCAGTCGCGACTACTTGCGGGGCGTACTGACTTTGAATCACGTGGACTTCGTGCTGAGCTGGGTCGAGCTGATCCAGCAGCCGTTGCGCGTACACAGAGCCGCTGGCGCCAGTTACCGCAATCAACAAACGCATTGGCGCAGTATGGACTGGAAACCCAAGAACGCCAGCAGTTGCCCGGCGGTGCTCTAATGCGGCGCCCCAGCGATCTACTCGGTGCGAACCCCATTAGTTGCTCAGGCGAGCAGCGGCCACCCTCTAAGATCGCCCGCGCCTGCCGAGACTCACCCGCTCACTGGACCGAAACGGCCTTGGCAGATTCGGCGGGCAATGGAGCGAAGTCTTCCTGGCGGATCTCCATGCGCCCCGAGAAGCGTGCAAATAGTTTTCGGCCGGCCGCATGGCTTTCCAGCTTGATATCGACCCAAGGCCCATCCGGCAGCGGACGCCGATCGATCAGGAATCCGAGGTCGCTTACCTCCGCAATGAATCCGCCGATCTTGATGCGCTTCAGTAAATTTGCGTCGATCCGAGCGACCTCGAACACTTCGGCGTCCACCCAGATCCGACCACCGAGGTTGCCCAAAATACGGTCGGCCACTTGGCCACCTTCGACTTCTCCTGGCGGAGCAAACGCCAGGACATAGGTCCAGCGCCCATCCACAACCTCGTTCGAGAGCCACTGGTAGCGAAAGCGTTGAATCAGTGTGGCGTCGAGTTCGAGCTTGCCCCGCCGTTGACTCGGCCGACCGCTGCGAGGTGCGTATTTTTCACGATTCTCAGCTTCGTGTCGGCGTTCGCGCTCCCGCTCCCGCACCGCGGGCTCCTTATCATTGAGTTTAACTAAGGTGGACTCCTCATCTCCTTGTCGCGCCACCACGAGGTGTTCCTTGGTGCGCCGATCCTCCAAATGACCTTCCGAATCCGCTTCCTCGACCACGGTGATACGGCGCCAGCTATGCCGAAGGCCGTTCGTCCGCAGGTTATCGTCGTTCACGCGGTCGGTCATACGCGCGACAATTTCTTGGACCGCGAGAGGCACTGGTGGTGCGAGACGTGGGACTTCGGCAACGAGACTTCCCACGACGAAACTCGCGACGAAAAGTCTGGACCAGAGCCGACGCACAATTGATCGCTATCCCTATTTCGGGCATCCGTCAAATACGGGTGTACCTCGTCGCGATCTTTAGATGTTCAACCGAATCTACGCGGCAGCGGCAGTTGCGCGAAC
>DLVS01000230.1 GCA_003445095.1 Verrucomicrobiales bacterium | reverse complement strand
GCTTGCGCTGGCAGACCGCCGCCTTCAACGCTGTGTCCGCACGATTCGTTTGCTTGGAGGCACTGAGTTCGCTGCCCGGGGACAACTTTGCGACCTGCGCCGAGCTGAACGTATTGGGTGAGTCAGGCCAAGAGCTTCCCAAATCAGGTTGGAAGCTGGTATACGCCAGCAGCGAGGAGGTCTTTGGAGAAGACGGGGCGGCGGATCGGGCGTTGGATAGTGATCGCGACACCTTTTGGCATACCCGGTGGGACGGAGCTCAAGACCCGCCGCCGCATTACCTCGTGGTGGATTTGGGGGAAGTGCAGACGGTGACGGCCTTGCGATATTTACCTCGGCAAGATCAGTCCAACGGGCGAATCAACTCGTATCGCATTTACGCGAGGGACGAGCCATTCCCGGGGCTCTGACCGCACGGTGACGAGCTACAATCCGGAAGGCTCATACGTGGTGCAGAGTTACGCCAGTGGCCGGCTGACTTCGGCGACATTGCGCAATTCGGGCGGGACACGAGTGGGCAACGCCACCTACCATACGACCCCATTGCCTCCGTCGCGACGCGCCACTTGGCCGGACCTGGGACAGCTAAATCGACCGCTAACCAATCGCGTCGCAGGCGTACACCTATCAGGTAACCGCCAGAACCCCTATAGATGCGCAGAATTTCAAGTACGCCTCGACGAGAAGGAAGCAGTGAGTGAAGCGCAACTGCGACCAGCCTCACTCACGAATGTGGGCCTTAAGCACCGACTTCAAGGTCTCCACCACTTTCGCGTGAGTCTGATTCACTTCCTCATCTTTCAAGGTTCGATCGACCGCACGGTAGGTGAAGGCGTACGCGAGACTTTTCTGCCCGGCAGGCACGTGACGGCCCCGAAAGACGTCGAACAATTCCACCCGTTCGAGCTGGGCCGGCTTGGCTTGTCGCACCGCCGCGAGCACCGACTCGTGAGTGACTGTTTCCGGCACCAGCATCGCGATGTCTCGTCGGACCGCCGGGAACTGAGGCAACGGCTTGAACGCCTTACTGGGATTCGCACGCGCGAGCAGTTGATCTAAATCCAGTTCGGCCAGCAGTACCGGATCTCGCAAATCGTACTGTCGCGCGACGTTGGGCAACACTTGCCCTAACTCTCCCAGGAACAGCTTCCCCCCCAACATCACCTGAGCCGATTCCAGAAAGAGCCCGCTGCTGGCTGCCCGCGGCACCCACACGACACCCCGCATGCCCATCCGCTCCAGGAGTTCTTCCAAGGTTCCTTTCAGATCGAAGATGTCGCACTTTTGATCCCGGTCGGCGCCGGACCAAAACAGCGACTGGCGAAGACCAGTCAGCGCCAGAGCAACCCTCCATCCTTCCTTCAATGCTGCTCCATCTCTGGAGAAAACCCGCCCAACCTCAAACAACTGCAAATCACCATTTTTCCGATTCAAGTTGTGCCGCAGAATGGTGAGGAGTCCGGGCAGCAAGCTAGGGCGCAAGCAATCCATGTCGCTGCTCAACGGATTGTCCAGCCGGGCCAGGGTGCGCCCGTCAATGGTCTGCGTCTCGCCGGAGGAAACCAACGTCTGTCCTTGGACTTCGCTAAGCCCCAGCCCAATGAGGATTTCTCGGACCCGGGCCAGTTCATCATATCGAGCATCGAAGACGTGGGCGCCCAAGGCACCCCTAGGCGCCGTCGCCGGAATGCGTTCGACTCCGTGAAGACGGGCGACTTCTTCGATCAAATCGACTTCGCGTTTGAGATCCACTCGGTAGGTCGGAATGACGAAAGTGGCCAACTCCGCTGTCGCATCGTTGGCCGGTTCCGAAACGCCATCTTTCGGTGGCAAATCCAAACGCCCGAGATACGCGGCGATCTGTTCACCCGAGAGTTCCAGCCCCAAGAGCTCGTTCGCGCGATGATATCGCAGCGGAATCGTTATCGGTACGATCGGCGACGGATAAGCATCAACCGCCCCAGCCACCGCGGTTCCGCCCGCCGTTTCGAGAATCAGTTGTACACAGCGTCGGCTGGCGAGGTCACAGGCATTGGGATCGGTCCCGCGCTCGAATCGGTAACTGGCGTCCGTGCGCAAGCCGAGCGCCTTGCTGGTACGTCGAACATTCGTGGGAGAGAAGTAGGCCGATTCAACCAACACATCGACGGTCGATCCCGTGATCTCCGAGTTTTGTCCGCCCATAACGCCTGCCAAGGCGATCCCCTTGGAGGAATCCGCGATCAGCAAATTGTCCGAGGTCAGCTCGTGAGTCTTACCATCGAGGGTTGTGAACTTTTCTCCGGCCGCAGCGCGCCGAACCACGATGGTAGGCCGCCCATCACCCGCCTGAGCGACCCGATGAAGATCAAACGCGTGCAATGGCTGGCCCATTTCCAGCATCACGAAATTCGTGACGTCCACGACGTTGTTCACGCTGCGGAGGCCCACCATTTCGAGCCGATTCCGCAGCCACGTGGGACTAGGTCCAACCTGAATTCCGCGCACGACTCGAGCCGCGTAACGCGGACAAAGGTCGGTGGCCTCCAACACGACTCTCACCAGGGAATCGGCGTTCTCGCCGGCGGCATCGGAAAACGTGGGCACCTCTGGGATTCGCAGCGGTCGGCTGGTCA
This sequence comes from Verrucomicrobiales bacterium, assembly GCA_003445095.1. Taxonomy (GTDB): domain Bacteria; phylum Verrucomicrobiota; class Verrucomicrobiia; order Limisphaerales; family UBA9464; genus UBA9464. Next base: position 588 of record DLVS01000230.1, on the reverse strand, counting down.
CCGCGGCTAGCTCGCGCGCGATTCCAACGACGCTATTGAGGTCGGGACGGTTGGGAGTGATTTCGAGATCGAAAACTACGTCACTTCCGGGGCGTCCGAGGTACTCGGCCAGTGGTTGCCCCACGAGCGCATCGGGCCGAAGGATCAACAGTCCTTCCTCGTTTTGATGGTCGATCGCCTCAGGATTGATCCCCAGTTCTTCCGCGGAACACATCATGCCGTGCGATTCTACGCCGCGAATCTTGCCGACCTTAATGACGAATGGCTGCGTATCGCCCGGCTTCTGGGGCAAGGCTTGGCCCGGAAAAATCAAAGCAACCTTGTCGCCGGGCTTGAAGTTGTCGGCGCCGCACACGATCTGGCGTTCACCCTGACCATCGGCCACACGACAGACGGACAGTTTGTCGGCATTGGGATGCTTCTCGCGCGTGAGCACTTGAGCCACGGAAATCCCCGCGAATTCGCCCGCCCGCTTCTCAACGCCTTCAACCTCGAGGCCCAACTGGGTTAGATGTTCGACGAGTTCCTCCGGAGTTCCGGGATAATCAATGTATTGCTTGAGCCAATTTAAGGTGACCTTCATGAAAT
>DLVS01000650.1 GCA_003445095.1 Verrucomicrobiales bacterium | reverse complement strand
CTCAGACGCCGCGAACCACGGGAACCTGCAATTGGAACGCTGGGATCCGCGCGACGACTGGCCGTCTTTGGCAATCAATTCCTAGGAACGCCCCTTCCGCCACGGCGTTGCGGGTGGCGACCGCGTGAAAGCTATTATAACTGAATTTTCCTCCCGGCCGAATCACGGGGTGCTGCCCCACCACACCATCTCCTTCCACCACTTGCTGTGTCCCGTCTTCCTGCGTGACGACCCACTTTCTTCCCCGGATGGTCACGGTCACCGTGCTGTCATTGTGGAGCGAGAGGAAGTAAATGAACGCATGCGGGCGGCCGTGGCATTGGTCCGGCGGTAGATGCTGGTACAACAACCTGTCTAGGGTGACGCGTATTCCGGTCAACTCACCCGCGGCAGTCGCTATGTTCATTGGAAAACAAGCTAGTCCCCAGAAGCGGACAAACAAGAGGCTCATCAAGGGGAGGCTCCCCTCGCCTGGCGTGCCCGAAAACGTTGGCTAGTTTCCGTCGTGAGAATCGTCCCCATCGCCATCACGGCCCTGCCTGTCCGTCGGTTGGTCAGTCGCCCTCGGTTGGCACGACATTCATCCTCGCGGAGGCCCGGGATCGGTTTGAATTCAGCGGGCGTGTGCGATTGAATTCCGAGCGGCAGGCACGAAATACTTAAACTCCTGTGACCTATCCGATCACTGACCTGACTCAGGCGCTCCTGGCCAGCTACCGACGCCATGGTGGAATCAATCACCTCGATGGGGTCAACCTCCCCTCCCGGGCTGGCGTTTCCGAAATCACCAACGATCTACTCCGGTTGATCTTCCCGGGATTTTTCGACGACCGGGTGGTTCATTCCTCGGAACTGCAAGTGGAGACCGCGCAGCGGGTCGATGCGATCGCGGGACGGCTCGAAGATGAAATCTACAAGAGTCTTCGCTGCTTCGATTGCCCAGACGGCGGCGGTCAGGATGTTCGGACCCGCGCGCACGATTTAACCTGCGAATTCCTGCGGCAATTGCCGGGCGTCCGCGAGCGGTTGCAAACCGATGTCGAAGCTGCGTTCCAGGGCGATCCGGCGGCCCGGAACCGCGAGGAAGTCATCGTCGCCTATCCGTTCATTGAGGCGATTGCAGTGCATCGGTTAGCGCACGAGCTTTACCAACGCGATGTCCCGTTGCTCCCGCGAATCATGAGCGAATGGGCACATAGCCGGACCGGCATGGATATTCACCCGGGCGCGCGCATTGGCACTTACTTTTTTGTCGATCACTGCACGGGCACAGTGATTGGAGAAACCACGGAGATCGGCAATCATGTGAAGCTCTATCAAGGCGTCGGTTTGGTCGCCCGATCGCTCGCGGCCGGGCAGGCGCTGCGCGGACAGAAGCGCCATCCCACACTCGAGGACCGCGTGACCATTTACGCCAATGCAACCATCGTTGGAGGAGACACCGTCATCGGCGCGGGGAGTACGATTGGCGCGAACGTTTTTCTCATGCAGAGCCTGCCGCCGGAGAGCTTGGTCCTTTTTGAGGATGGCAAGGCCAAGATCGTCAGCAAACGAGACCGCACTGGAGGCACCGACTTTCAAATCTGAACCCGACCGACAGATTTCGCCTTGCGCGTCGGCAGGACGCTGACTTTGTTCGCCCGATTCGCGATTCAAAATGAACGATGCTTTCCAATTCTTTGGCAGCCTGCCCTCGAAGACTCGGCTCTTCCTGGTGGGCGCCGCCTGGGTCGCCCTCTTCCATTTTCTTGGAAATTCTACCTTTGGCTATTCCGACACCCCGTCCCTCTTTTCCTGGTTACGCGCTGTCTACGCGGCCAACCCTGATGACGCGATCGGCTACTTGATTCCACCCCTGATCCTCTTCCTGCTGTATCTCCGGAGGGACGAACTAATGCCATTGGAGAAGCGTCCGTGGGCACCGGCTCTCCCTCTCCTCGCGTTGGCGCTGTTGATTCACGCCACCGGCTACTTGGTGCAACAGGCCCGACTCTCCGTGGTCGCCTGCGGAGTGGGAATCTATGCTCTCACCGGACTGATGTGGGGCCCCGGTTGGCTCCGCAAAACGGCATTCCCCTTCGCCTTGCTAATTTTTGTAGTGCCCATCACGGCCTACAGCACCGGGCTGACCTTCCCCCTGCGATTGCTGTCCACTAAGCTGGCGGTCGGGCTCTGCACTACATTGCTAAACCTTGATCTCATCCGCCAAGGCACCACGGTATTTCATGCGTTGCCGGATGGTCGCATGGGATTCGAGTTTGATGTGGCTCCGGCGTGTAGCGGAATTCGCAGCCTGACGGTCGTGTTTCTGCTGACGTTGGTCTACGGCTACCTGCAGTTCACCTCGTGGTGGCGGCGGGCAGCCTTGCTCGTGGCCGCAATCCCTCTCGCCGTCTTGGCCAACGTCATCCGTTTAAGCATTGTTTTCACAGTGGGCGAAGCTTGGGGAGGCGAGGCTGGTAAACGAATCGAGACCAATCTGGGGTTCATCACCTTTCTGGTCGGCCTTGGGGGCGTGCTGCTCCTGGGCCGTTGGTTGCGGGAACGCCCCGCCGCTGCGGGGGCTGGTCCTGCGGAACCGCCGCCAGGCTCTCCGTCCACCGCCCTACCCGTACCATGAATCGTCGCGCTAATGTTCTCACCGCGTTGGCGCTGTTGCTCATCGGCTTGGCCGCCTGGGCAATGGGCAACCTGGCATCGCGACAAACGTTGGGACGGCCAGGAGTGAAGCTTTCGAACATTCCTTTGCTGGGTGAAGGGGGTCGGTTGGTTCGCACCAATTCCGTCGCGTTGCCAAGTCAAATACTGGGTTACGAGTTTCAGACCAAACCCGTCAAAGACGTGGAACTGAACAGCCTGCCCCAGGATACGATCTTCGGCCGCGGGGACTACATCGCGTCGGATGGATTCTGGGCACGGCTGAGCATTGTCTTGATGGGAACAGACCGGACGAGCATTCATCGACCGGAATACTGTCTGACGGGTGACGGCTGGAAGATCGTTCGCCAGGACGAGCGATCCTTAGCTAGCGGGGGAAAACCGGGTGCCAAAGTGCAGCGTTTTGATTGTCGGTTAAAAACTCTCATTGACGGGCAACGAACCGAGGTGGGCGGCGTGTACGTCTTCTGGTTCGTGGCCCAGGACCGACAGACGTCGAGCCACTGGCAACGGCAATGGTGGATGATTCGTGAGCTCGTCACGCGAGGGGTCCTCCAGCGCTGGGCCTACATTTCCTTCTTTGCCCCTTGTCTTCCCGGCCAAGAAGACGCCACGTACGAGCGGTTGACCCAGTTGATCCAAGCCACTTCGCCATACTTTGAGGTGACCGACGACCTGGCGACCCGCTAGGATCGAAACGCTTCGAACGGCACCGCCCTGGGGGGTCTGACGGAGTTCGACGAAATCTATGCTTCTCCGGCAGCGACAACTCTACGCCAAGTTTCAGAAGCTGTTCGACGCGGCGGCGTTCGGGGTCGCGTGGTGGCTGGCCCACACGCTGCGGTCGCTTCCAGGGGTTCTCCGCGCAGACCTCATTGAACCGTTCGGCAACTACTTATGGCTGTTGCTCATTATCGTGCCGTTGACCCCCTTCGTGCTCGAGCTCCAAGGGTTTTACCTGCGGCCCTTGCTGTATTCGCGCCGCCAGACGTTCTGGCAGCTCGCCAAAGGCGCGTTCTGGGTCAGCCTCACCGTGATTGCGACGCTCTATTTTCGTAAGTGGGAAGGCGCTCGCGGCGTGCTGCTCTTGTTCGGGCCATTGGCCATCGCCCTGGTGTTTCTTAAAGAAGAAATCGTCCGGGCCTGGGCCATCTCGCACCTGGGCCGTCGCGCCTCCAGAAAGCGCGTTATCCTGATCGGAAGCCGCGACGATACCAAAGAAGTTGAGCGCGCCCTCACCATCGGCGCCTTGGGTGAAGTGGAAATCATCGCCCGAGTCAATCTCCACGAAACCCCCGCCCGACAATTGCCCGAGCTCCTGCACGAGACCTCCGCTAACGCTGTCTTGATCGCGCCCCATCAGGTCGTCTTTGGCGAGATTGAGCAGGCAATCCAGGCGTGCGAACTCGAAGGCGTGGAGGTCTGGCTCTTGGCCGATTTCTTCCAAACGCGACTTTCCGAAACTTCGGTCGATGAACTCGCAGGCCATCCGGTGTTGGTGTTTCGGACCGGCCCAGAGGTTTCGTGGCAAGCCATCGTTAAGTCCGGAGTCGATTTCATCGGTTCGTTGGTCCTGCTGGGCTTCATGGCGTTGCCCATGCTGGTTTTGGCTCTGCTGGTGAAGCTCACCTCGCCCGGCCCCGTGCTCTTTCGGCAAGAGCGAGCCGGACTTAACGGGCGACCATTCACCATGCTCAAATTCCGAACCATGGTGTCTAACGCCGAGCAATTGAAATTGGAATTGGCGCAACTCAATGAAATGACCGGCCCCGTCTTTAAAATCAGTAACGACCCGCGCATCACACCGCTCGGCCGGACTCTCCGCAAATATTCCCTCGATGAACTACCGCAACTTTTCAATGTTTTCCGAGGCGAGATGAGCTTGGTGGGGCCTCGACCGTTGCCCGTGGATGAAGTCCGACGCTTCGATGATCCGGCTGACCGCCGCCGCCTCAGTGTACGTCCTGGCCTAACGTGCCTTTGGCAAGTAAGCGGCCGAAATGAAGTCACTGACTTCAAAGAGTGGGTTCGGCTCGACCTCGAATACATTGACAACTGGTCCCTCTGGCTTGACCTGAAAATTCTCCTGCGCACGATTCCCGCGGTTTTCGCCGGAACCGGAGCGAGGTGATCGTTGATTGGCGGTTCGATTGGCACAGCCGCGGGAATTCCGGCCTCACTTTTTCCATGCTCCCTAAATCTAAACCTAAGTCTAAGCGACGTCCGTCTGGCACTCCCACATCGGTCGTTACCGGCGGCGCCGGATTTCTTGGCTCCCATTTGGTCGATCTGCTCCTGAACCGGGGACATCGCGTCATCATCATCGACAACTTGATCACCGGCTCGACCGACAATATCGCGCATTTAGCCGGCCATGAGCGCCTTCAGTTTATTCGACAAGACGTGACCGAGTACCTCTTTCTCGCGGGCGCCGTGAATTACGTCTGGCACTTCGCCTCACCGGCCAGCCCGATTGACTATTTGGAACTCCCGATTCAGACCCTCAAGGTGGGATCGCTCGGAACGCATAAGGCACTTGGGCTCGCGATGGAGAAAGGGGCGCGCTTCCTGATTACCTCGACTTCAGAGGTGTACGGCGATCCGTTGGTTCATCCGCAGCCTGAGACCTACTGGGGTAACGTGAAAAAAAGCAAAAAC
>DLVS01000649.1:4798-6679 GCA_003445095.1 Verrucomicrobiales bacterium | reverse complement strand
GCAACGACACACCAGACGGTGACGACTCCACACGCCTAACGCGGACGGCGAGGCGTCGTCCGCAACGCCCGGGGCGGGCGTGCCCCCCGAATGCAACTGAATCGATACCGATAAGTGCGTCGATTCAGGCGAATTTAAGGCGGTGTCATGCCTCCGCAGTCCAAGTCCGCGATCGGGGTGGAAGGCGACGTGCCCAGAAGGTTTTGAGTTCATGGTCTCGATTCAGCTCCCAGTCTTGAAGCTCCTCCTCTCCTTCGACTGATGGCTTGAACGATTCCCCAAACCAACCCAGGTGCCGCCGCCAAGGTCAGCATCACCACGCATAGCGCGTTCACTTGGGCTGCGTGCCCATAATGCAGCAAATTGAAGATTCTCAGCGCCAAGGTCTCGCCTCCTGGCGGTTGGATCAGCACCACGGTCTCCACGTCCCAAAGACAAAGCAGGTACACGGCATACCAAGCCGCGGCGAGTCCTCGCCACGACTGAGGAAGAATCGCATCTCTCAATACTCTCCAACGACCAGCACCGAGCGAACGTGCTACGTCAACCAGCGAGCTGTCGACTGAGCGCAACGTAGCGCTGACGAGCGACCAACCCGGTGCCAGATAACGCAGGGTCAACGCGAGGAAGACAATGCCCAATCTTTGATAAATCGCGCCCAACCCCGGTCGGTTGAAAAGCAGAATCAACCCCACGCCGAGGAGCACGCCGGGAACCAGAAACAAAAGCCATATCCAACGAGGAAGCCGCCCGCAGGAACTACTGCCCCCGGCGAGTAGTCCCAGCGAAACGACCAACGTTGCCGTGCCCGCGGCGGTCCACGCCGACACCCAGATGGCCGAGTGCCCGGCGGCTACGGTACCGGCGAGTTCTGTCCAGGTTCGATGTGTGAGTAATAACCGGAATAGGGGCATACCCAACGTCAACGTCAGCCACAATCCTCCGAGATAGCGAGCCCAAGTAGCGATTCCCCCGAGTTGGTGTCGCAGCAGTTCGGGGGGCAGGGATACTTGGCGACGGGGCCATGACACGGAACGTCCGCGCAGAAATAGGAGCAACAGGACGGGGACCACGAGGAGTGGCCACGTTGCCCGCAACGCACCGTTGAGATCGAATTGAGTGTTGAAGCGAATCCAGAATTCTTCCGTAAAAACTCGCACCTGAAACAACGTCGGGACCGTGAAATTGGCTAGCGCCAAAACCAGAGTGATGGCCGCGGCGACGATACTTTCCGCCCGTGCCGCGGGAAGCAGCAGTCGCCGGAGTAACCACCACCCGCGCCCGAGCGAATCGGCTTCCAAGTGTTCCGGCTGAAGTTTCCCCCAGCCACCCAACATCAGCAGGGACGTCAGGGGCCATAGGAGCGAACTCACTGCCAAGGCGGTTAAGGGAAGGGAACCACCAGCGACGGCTTGTGGAGACGACAGACTTCTCCAGGTCGCGGTCAAGTCCAGCCAGACATTCGCAATCAGGAACGGCGGGAGCGCGAGATTTAGAATCGTCAGTCCAAGCCATACCCGCCGCGTTCGCGGACTCGCTGTGGCCGTCGCGATCGCCATCACGAGCCCGGCTAGCCACGCCAACGTCAGGGTGCCCAGAGCCACTGCGAGAGAGTTCAACAGCAGCGACGCGTTCATCGTCGAAGCCAAGGAGCGCGGGCGGCGTCGCCCACGGGAAGGCTGAAGGGAGACCCACCACCTTTGTCCCGCAGGCCAAGCTGGCGTGGCGACGCTCGGGATTTGCGCGCGAGGTTCACGGTGAAAATGCCGTCCGCAATTCCGCGAGGGCCGGATCGAGTTCCCGCAGCAGTCCTGCCCAATTCGGACGAAATCCTACGGCCTCCCCGCCGGGTGACTCCAAAGCGCCGGCGGCGATCAAGCG
>DLVS01000649.1:0-4592 GCA_003445095.1 Verrucomicrobiales bacterium | reverse complement strand
ACCAATCCCACGGTGTTCGGAATGACGAGGGATTCAGGGCCCAAGGACAGTGCTGCCACCGGCAACCCTTCGCGCGCTCCTGCGATAATGTCATCGGAATCGGTGAGGCCGATGGAAGCCTCTCCTCGCGCCACGCGTTTCACGACGTGCGAGTTTCCTTCTTCGACGAACGGTTGGTTCGCTGCGAGGGCGCGAGTCCATTGGATCCAGTTGGAAGAGCCCCAGTGTTGGCGGAGCGCGAGGAAATGAGTGGCGGTCGTACCGAACAAGGGAAACGCCAGCGACACTTGGCCGCGCCAGCGCGAGTTCGTGAGCTCTTGCAGCGACGACGGAGCCGGCCTGAGTTGCCTAGCCAGCGGAGAATCCGCAGCTTCCGGCGATTTCGAACCAATTGGCGGCGGCCGACTCACTCGGTTGGTATTGATCACGAATTGGCGCCTCCGCTGACCGAAGGCTGCCCAACCATTGGTCATTTCAAATACGCCTTCGGCAGCCAACTGCCGCGTCCGCAACTCTTCATTGCCCCAGAAAACGTCGCACACCGGATGCGCACGTTCGGCCAGGAGCCGGTTCGCGAGCCCGACCGTTTTGACGGCTTCACTGTCGAATACCGGTTTGACCCGAATCCCGGTTTGACGGGTGAACTCAGCCAGGATGGGTTCTGCGAAAATCTGGTCTTGGGCGCAATAGACGATGACCGCGTCCGGCTGCGCTTTTCGGCATGCCAGTTGGAATAGGCAGACCGAGAGGATGAGTACCGAGAAGGGTAAATATTTTCCGGACAGAAACTGCGCTCTCAAGGAACGCCTACCCGGCCCCATCCGGTCCGGTAGGGATGGCGCGCTGCGCCGTACCCGGCCCGGACGCAGCTCCGCGCCGGCCTTCCGCCGAGTCGCGTCGGATCTCTCAGAGGCGTTGCTGCGAAAGGCCGCGCCGATGGCGCGGGGCCGCCGCAGCGCGGCCGCCCTACCGAGGTCGGCCTTCACGCGGTCCTCCGATGGAACCACCACCATTCGCCCATCATGACGCCGAAGGCGGCCAACGCGAACCAACGCCAGTATTCCAGGTTGGCTCGCTTCAATGTCGTCGCGACGACATCACCGCGACGGCCCATACTGAGTTCTCCTCGCGGCTTGAGGTCGCTTTCGGCGTAATCAAGCAGGTTGGCGGCGAACGCGAATTGGTTGGTTCCTAAAGTGACCTGATAGAGTCCCTGTTTCGCTGTATCGCCAAAGACCAACTCCCGCGCCTTGGCATCCAGCGGAATCACTTGTTCGACGCCGCTGGGCGAGGTGATCTTGGCTATCGACGCAGGCGAGTCCGCTACCCCCGTTTCATTGAGCGGCCACCGAAAAGCGTCACCCGCGCGGAGGGAAATGCGTTCGGCCGTCGCACTGCCGGGATTGAGCCAGTCCACCACGTTGGCGATGAAGATCGGAAAACTGATTCGCAGTGGCCAGGTGCTCTGGAGCGTGTCGAATCCCACCCAAACGATCCGCTGCCGGCCCAACTCACCCGCGACGATGAGCGGCGCAGAGGGCGAATCCACCAAGGCCACCGCCCAGGTCGGCGTCTTGACGGCCAAGCTCTGTGCGACCTGCACGGTGTCGAAATTCACAAATCGCAGCAGCGGATGAGTGTTCTTCCAATCGACCAAAGGCGGGCCTTCCAACGTTCCGATGCCGTCCGCGAACCAATTGGTGTTGGCCACGTGAATCGCCAGAAGATTACCCGTCGGCCAGTCGGTCGGAACGACGTCATCCAAGACCACGACGTCGAAGTGGGGATCGCTTTCTCGCACATCCGGCGCAGTTACCACCTCCACATTGGGTCCCGCGGCGAGGAGGGCCTTTTCGAGAAACCGATTCCCCTTCGTGACTAACAACACGCGAACCGGCAGCGGAAGCCGGCTCACGACCCGCGCGACATTGTCTGCCGCGAGATCATCCTGATGATTCAACTTTACGCTGAACACGCCGTCTTGAGTCTGAGACGCCACGAAAACGACGGGCACGGTATTGGTCGCTGTGACGGTGATCGCCTTCGTTTCGAGGAGCTGGTCGTCAAAGCGGAGTTCCATGGTTGTTTCGACGGGCGCACCGGTGAAGTTGGCGACCGACGCAAAAATGGCTCGTTGCGCCGGATTTTCCGGATTCGGTTTTACGTCCAGTGAAACGAGACCCAGGTTGTTGGAACGCTGCCCGACTCGATGAAACACGAGCTTCAAATCCTTGTTGGCGAACTCGGTCAGGTCCACTCCGGCTCCGTCGCTGAACAAATGCACCTCCGCATCGGGGCGATCCCGAGTCAACGTCTCCGCGACTCGCAGCGCCTCGGTGAGGCGGGTCGGTGAATCGGTGACTTGAGCGGACTCGAGCGCTCGCCGCAGGGCGGATTTCTCAGAGGTCGCCGATTGTTTCACTTCCGCATTCGCGCCCGCGATCATCACCAGAAGCTGCTGGCTCTTGGCGCCGAATCCCGTTTTGAGGCCGTCTACGAGCTTCAAGGCTTCGGTGCGCGCGCGGTCGAAACGGGTGGGCGTTTCATCCGTAGCTTGCATAGAGGCGCTCGCATCCAGAATGACCACTTGCAGCGAAGCCTGGCTTGTTTTGCTGGCGAAATAGGGGCGTGCGAGGGCCAGCACCAGCAGGAGCAGGAGCAGGAGTTGTAGGAGGAGCAGCCAATTATGACGCAGACGCTGAAATGGGGCGCTAGCCTGAGTCTCCGCCAGGAATCGCTGCCAAAGGACAGTACTGGGCACGAGCCGCACCACGCGCTTGCGTTTGAGTAGGTAAAACACCACCACCACCGGCAGTGACAGCGCGAACAAAAAGGCAAAGGGCGCGAGGAAGCTCATGCAAATGCGGAATGCGTTTGGACTGGGGAGCGCACCCGCCCTCGGGTGCAGCGGACCGCGCCTTCGCGGTCCGCAAACGGCGCGTGGAGTAGCCACACGTCAATTCGCAGTCGCGCGCAACGTGGCCGGGGCGAGGCGCCCCAGCCGGCCCGCGAGGCGCGCGCCCTCCCCAAGCGGAAAGCCAAATCGATTCGTATTAGCTCCATACTTCGGCCGTGCGCAGTTGCTTGAGCAACAAATCCCCCAAATCCGTGGCACTACTGACACTGAAGAAGTGGAGCCCCCGGCTGGCACAGAACTCACGCAAGCGCTGAACGTAGTTAGCGACCGTCTGTTGGTACGCCTTGAGCCGGTATTTCCCAAAGGTCACTTCCTGTTCGAAGCCGGACTCGGAATCCACCAGTCGTAGGTCGCCAAACGCCGTCGGATCGAGTTCCTCCGGGGCGAGAATCTGCACCGCATGCACTTGGAAGCCGCGCGCCACGAGCGCCTTCAGCCCTTCTTCGTAACCCTGCGGATCGAGGAAATCGCTCAGGACCACCGCCATTCCCGCCTGCCGCGCCTCGCGAGCTCCCCGCTGGAGAGCGCCGTTGAAATCGGCCGCGCCCGAGGCCGTGAGCGCCGACAGATTCTGAAAGAACGTCATGGCCGTTTTCTTGCCGCGCACGGAACGCAACGCGTTGCGATACACGACTTCGGAAACTCCATTCCGAGCCACGGCCGCTCCTGCCTCCGGAAATACATTCACACTCACCCGATCAAAGCCGCACAAGGCGACATAGCCGATGGCCGCCCCAACCTGGCGTGCAAAATCGAATTTGGTCGGAGTTCCGAAGTTCATGCTCTCACTGGCATCGAGGAAGATTCGGACCGGCAGCTCGCGTTCCTCTTCATAGAGCTTAAGAAACAATCGATCGAGTGTATGGCCCGAGACCGGCGTGACGACGATGCGGCCCGAGGGCTGATAGGTGAACCCCGACCAGCTGTTTCCGCCGAGCTTGGTCCCGCCGATCAGCTTGATGCGATCGTACGCATCGTGGACTCGCGGCCCGCACGACGCGAACGACCGCGAACGCCCTTCCCGCGCTTCTCGTCGGCGGAGCGGAAGGCGGCGTCTTGAGCGGCGGAGCGCCGTGATGTCGACGCCCTCCTCAAAGCACGCCGAGCCGTCGCTCCCGGAGAAGATCCTGCTCATCGAAGCCGCGCTGCGGAAGGCGCGCGTCCCCCATGCCTTCGGCGGCGCCATCGCCCTCGCCTACTACGCGACCCCGCGCGCGACGATCGACATCGACGTCAACGTCTTCGTCGAAGCGGGCCGCGCCGACGAAGTCCTCGCCGCGCTGGTCCGCCTCGGTGCCGACGCCCCGAGCGCCAGCGAGCGGACGCGCCTGTCGCGCGACGGCCAGACGCGGATCCATTGGGGCCGGACGCCGGTCGACCTCTTCTTCTCGTACGACGCGTTCCACGACGCCTGCATGGAGCGCCGCCGCGCCTTCCCCTTCGGGCCGGGCGAGACGATCCACGTCCTCTCCGCCGAGGATCTCGTCGTCTTCAAGGCCATCTTCGACCGCGAGAAGGATTGGCGCGACATCGCGGAGCTCGTCTTCGCCGAAGGCGAGAGCCTCGACGCCGCCTGGATCGGCGACTGGGTCGAGCGCATCGTCGGCCGCGACGACCCGCGCCATCGCCGCCTTCCCGAAGCGCTCGCGAGATCGGAAGACCGTCGTGGAGGGAA
>DLVS01000665.1:1633-6080 GCA_003445095.1 Verrucomicrobiales bacterium | reverse complement strand
ACATACTTCACGGTCACGACCTGCGAGAGTGCTTGAATCTGCGTCACGACGGCCGCGGTATTGGCAATGCGCGGGCGCGAATCACTCGGCCACCACCGCGCCAGCACGAGGCCGCTGGTGAAGACGAGGCCCAAGACAGCCAGAAAGGCCACCACGATGCCGACGAGAAGGATCCGCCGATTCACGAGCGAAATCTAACTGCTCGACCGGCCGCAGGACAGCGCCGGATTGAGGCAGGTTTATCTTGAGGCCAACCTTAAGAACTGCGGGTGAAATTGATGACTGCGAGTGAAGTCCCCGGCCCGATCCCACACCGAAGGGCTCACTCTTTAGTATCCCACGGAGTCATCACTCGAACGTGTCGACCGTCTGGATCGACCAGCGTCGTGAAGGTAGTGTGTTCGAAAGCCCGCGGCGGATGCAAAGCGCGGACACCCAACCGCGCCAGCCGCTCTTGGAACGTGTCCATGCTAGGCGTGGTGAAACAGAGCTGAAGCGAATCGTAACCCGTCGCAGGCGGTTCACCTAAATCGGCCCGCGGTTGAATTGTGAAGTAGAGTCCGCCCATCGGGCAGGCGTAGTGAGTATGCCGCCCGTCGTGGCGTTCCGCCTTCAGCGGCAGACCCAGCACATCCCGATAAAAGGCAGCCGTTCGATCAGCGTCGGATGCGAGCAGCAGGACTACGGCGAGACCGTTAATTTGGCCATCGGTTGAAGTCGGTTCCATAGAATTGGCGTTGCGAGCCCGACCATGATGTTATTCACGGCTCATATGCGAAAGAGCAAACGCACCTGACACATGTCTCCGTCCACCGACGATTGAATCCGATCAGCGGCCACCCCCGCCAAGCAGCCCGAGAGGCCAATGACAAAACTCTGTTCGTCCACCATTTCGCGCTGGGGTCGGGCATTTCCCGCCAGCGTGGGCAACGCACCGCGGTACTTGAACAGCACGGAAACATCGAAGTCGTCGAAGCCCGTTTCGATTAGAATGAAGTCGGTCGCAGTAGGTCCGATGTGTTCCAAGGCGTCGCGCGTTGTCGCCAAGATTCGTTCCAAATCGTCCGCGCGGAGCTTCCATTCCTTCGCTCGCCCCGTCAGAAAATCATCCAACTGACGAGGCGACAGTTCCTGGCCCGGCGCGAGCCGGAGAGAACGATACCGCCAGCGTCCTACAAGGAAGACTAGATTGAGGCCGGTCGCGGCAATCACTGCCACCGACAACGGCGATCCGAACACAGGTCGCCAGCCTGCCGGCAGGTCTCCAAAGAAGTCGCCAAAGATCAGAACTCCCGAGGCGAGCAAAAATGAAATCCCAATCACGAGCGTCTCGCGAAACGTGACCGGGCGACTCACGGCAATTTGAATGCCGGCAACCAACATGAGCGCTCCGTTGAAGAACAACGCCGCGCCCATGACCGGCTTGGGCATTCCCACGATGAGCGCCGTGAATTTGGGCAAGCAGGCCAGAACCACCAACCAACCTGCGACGGACCACGCCAGAACACGACTGGTCGCGCCGGTCGTCTTTTGAATGCCGACCAGACTTGGGCTAGTACTCGCTCCCATGCCGCACAGCCAGCCACATAACCCGCCTCCCACTCCGTCGGCCAGGACACCGGACTCAATGTTCCGAAGGTCTGGCCGGCGCCAAGCGGCGTCGTTGATCTGCTGGCAGGTGGTGACGACTCCCACCGACCTGAGGCCGGACGCCAGACCGGCGATAAAGAACGGAGCGATCAACTGTGGATCAAAAGCCAGACCGGCCAAGCGCAATGAAGGCAATGCCACCCACGGTGCCGAGCCGACGCTCGCTAGGTTAGCTAGTTCGATTTGCCCGAGCGGAATAGCCACCAGGTATCCTGTGACAATTCCAATCAACGGACCCAGTAGGCGTGGCAGTCCTTTCCCCCAAACTCCCAACGCGATCATCGGAGCGAGTGTGCCCAGCGCAGTCCAGGCCACAGGTCCGAGCCTGTGACTGGTGAGAAGCTTCGCATCGAAGACAATCTCCATCCCCAGCCGCCCCAACTGCAGGCCCACCGCGAGCAGAATTACTCCCGATACGACCGCAGGAAATATCTTCCGCAACACTCTCACCAAGCGGGAAAATGCGGCCTCGAACATTCCGGCCACCAAAGTCATTCCGGCGCTCAACGCGAGGCCGCCGACATGGGCCGCCGCCAACGCGGCGGGTAAGTAAATCGCTGAAATCACTGGCGGACAAAAGTACCCAGAACCGAAATGCCTCGACCGAACCGCCTGCAACAACGTCATGGCGGCAATGCCCAGCATGGCCATCCCCATCGAGGCGTGGGCCACCGCAAAAGGTTCGCCAGCCGCCTGAGCCACGAGTGCGGTCATCACGAGGTAGGGGCAAATCACCGCGGCATGCTGAAACCCAAGCAGGAGGAAACTGGTTAGGGGCGGACGATCCGCGAGCCCATAAATCAGGTCCTTCGGCTGCTCCGTGATTTCGGCCACTGGCCCAACGCTACTCAATAGCTCTTCGTAGGGTCACCAGGGAAGTGAGCGTCCCCGGAGTCGTTGCGGTAGCCGCGTGCGGGAGGACGTGCTGACCAGGCCTCGCTCGTGTACTCCAGCAGCTCTGGATACTTAGCCGTCGGGAGAACCAGAGTGCGCCTCGTCCCCTTGGCGACTACGAGTTCGTCACACAACCGATGGTGAGCCTTGACCCGGCGGCCAGGTTGTGGGAGCAAGGCATCAGCGTCGCAATCGCCTAAGAACGGTAGCCGCGACTTCCCGAGCTCCGATTCGAGGGGATTGCGCCATTTCCAACATGCCGCATAACTCATTGCCTTCTAGCGAACTCTACCGCGACGAAGTCACCAAACGCCCGGTTAGCCCAGCTTCCGCGCCTCGGGCGCTGAACCCTGCATCGACTTTCGATCGCCTCTGCCTGAGATCCCTTGCCCGGGCACTTCGGGGAGTTCCCCTGCGGATCGCGTTCGGGGACACCATCGAAGCGGTTGCCTCGGCTGCTCCACCGGTCGCTACGGTTCGCGTCCACGATCGGCCGACGCTCGCACGGCTGGTCACGAGTCCGGACCTCGGATTTGGAGAGGGGTACATGGACGGACGCCTCGACGTCGACGGCGACCTGGTCGCGCTTTTGGAACAAGTGTATCGCCACCAGTTGGAGTCACCACGGCGGGCTCGTCCGGTCGATTGGCTCCGCCGCTGGCGCAACTCCAACCCGGTCACGCGAGCGCGAAATAATGTCCGACGGCACTACGACCTAGGCAATGACTTCTACCGGCTTTGGCTGGACCGGGAAATGGTTTATACCTGCGCCTATTTCGCCAACCCGGACATGACCCTGGAGGAAGCCCAAGCGGCCAAACTCGAACACGTCGCGCGCAAACTTAATCTGCGGGCGGGCGAAACCGTGTTCGAAGCGGGCTGTGGCTGGGGTTCGCTGTCGCTCTATCTCGCGCGCCACTACGGCGTGCGGGTCCGTGCTTGGAACGTATCCCGCGAACAGATCATCTGGGCGCGCGCGCGCGCTGCTGCTGAAGGACTGGCGGATCAGGTTGAATTCATTGAGGACGACTACCGACGCATCCGCGGAACTTGCGACGCCTTCGTTTCGGTCGGCATGCTGGAACACGTTGGGCGTCGACAGTATCCCATGCTCGGCGAAGTCATTGATCGGTGCCTTCATCCGTCTCATGGCCGCGGATTGCTGCACTTCATCGGGCGCAACACACCAGCGGCGACGAGTGCCTGGATCTCGAAGTACATTTTTCCGGGCGCCTACATTCCATCCCTTCGCGAGTCTCTCAGCGGTGTGCTCGAGCCACGGGGATTGTCCATTCTGGACGTCGAGAATTTGCGCCGGCATTACGCCGCCACGCTTGCCGAGTGGCTCGCGCGCTTCGAGAATGCGGCCGACGAGGTACGGGCGATGTTCGACGAACGCTTCGTGCGTATGTGGCGGCTTTATCTGGCGGGGTCGCAGGCGGGTTTTCTCTCCGGCAGCTTGCAGCTCTTTCAGGTCACCTTCGCGCGCCGGTCGAATAACGAAATGCCCCTAACCCGGCGAGCCCTGTATCAATAGTTACATGCACGAGGCTTTACCTAGTTTGTGCTGCGACGTTCTCGTGGTCGGCGGTGGGCCTGCGGGATCGAGCTGTGCTCGCGACCTGGTCCGCGCCGGCCTCGACGTCCTCCTGGTCGACAAGGCCCGTTTCCCACGCGACAAGGTTTGCGCCGGATGGATAACCCCGGCCGTGGTCGAAGCCCTCGCACTCGATTTGGAAGACTATCAGCGCGAACGCACGCTCCAGCCGTTCGACGGCTTCCGCACAAGTGCCATTGGCCATCGGGAAGTTCACACCGACTACGGTCGCACGATCAGCTACGGCATCCGGCGCTGCGAGTTCGACCACTATTTGGTTGAGCGTTCCGGAGCGCGTCTTTTGGC
>DLVS01000665.1:0-1463 GCA_003445095.1 Verrucomicrobiales bacterium | reverse complement strand
TGCCCCGTCGCACACTTGTTGAACCCAGAGAAGGACGATGGGCCGGTGGTAGTCGCCCAAGAGACCGAGTTCCGTCTCAACGAATCACAAATGTCGGCCTGCCGGATCAAAGGCGAATTGCCGGCGCTTTACTTCTGCCCGGACCGCAAGGGATACGGATGGGCGGTGCGCAAGGGCGAGTTCCTGAACGTCGGCTTCGGACGCCTGCGCGTTCCCGGTGAGTCGCTTCCCGTACACCTCCGGGCGTTCAGGGATTTCCTCGGAATAACTGGAAGCCTTCCGCCTGACTTGCCCGAAATTTGGAAGGGCCACGCCTACCGACTCTATGCGCGACCGCAGCGCAATGTGGTCACCGAAGGAGCGCTGTTGGTGGGTGATTCTGCCGGACTGGCGCATCCCGTGAGCGGCGAAGGTATCTTGACGGCGGTGGAATCGGGGCGCCTTGCTGCTCGCGCGATTATCCAGGCGGGCGGTCGCAACTCCAGCGAGGCTTTGTCTGCCTATTCGGTGTCAATGAGGGCGCGTTACGGCCAGCCGGAATTTCTCCATGCCGAGCCATGGTATCTGCCGAAGTCATGGATTTCATGGTTAGGCGTGCAACTTCTGGGTACGCGTTGGTTCTCGCGCCACGTACTGCTCGACCGCTGGTTCCTCCATGCCGGCCAGCCAGCCCTGGAATGATCCGCCGCCAACGATTGGTTTTGAGGCTTCGTGGAATCGCGCGTGCCAAACGCTCTGTTCGGACAAACTCAGCTCGAAAGTTTTCGTCTCAGGCCGAACATAGCCAGAATTGACAGACCGTGCTAGACCCCGGTCAATCCGGAGTCAGGAACGCGGAGGTTGGGGCCGCCCACCGACGAAGGGATGATCAGCGTGATGGAATCACGGGGAAGGCTGTAATTGTAGGTTCCGGGGGTCAGGTGAAGATCCGCGATTGTCATCCCGCTGAACTCCATCGTGGCCGAAATAGATTGGACCACGTCATTATTCGCGGGAACGCCGACCAGCGCCGGATCGAATCCCTGATTACCCCAAAGGTAGAAACTGGTACCGGTGGATGAGCTTGGGGAAAAGAACTTGGTGCTGGTTCCAAACGAATTCGGAAATGACTTCAGTTCATAGAGGTACGTGGCGCCGCCACCCCCCGGCGCCAGAGTCCAATTCCGGCTGGTGGAGACGACGCCAACCGGATAACTCTGCGATTGAGCGTAACTTTGCGCCTCGGCCAGCAACAGGGTGCCATTGGCCGAGAAAACCACGTCGCCGTTGGACTCCGTCACATTTATGGTCACAGCGGAACGGCTCGTCACCACGAGTCCGAAAACTGAAACGCAGAGAAAATGAAATCTGGAAGATGAGGCCATGAGTGTAATAAATCAGCACCGAGGGCCGGCGCTGGGTCTTGTTCGCACGACTCGTCGAAAACGGGAAGAGCAATCACGGACCGCCGGATGCTTGTGATC
>DLVS01000047.1 GCA_003445095.1 Verrucomicrobiales bacterium | reverse complement strand
CTCGACAGCTTTCTGCTGGAGAAATACGAAGCGGGAATGATTGCCGAGGAAGAAGTCATCACGAAAGCTCAAGATCCTACCACCATTTTGCAAAAACTCGGCGAATTGAAGGCGGCTAAAGCGGCGGCCGCTGCCGAAGAAACTCGTCGTTAACCTGCCATGCCTGACGGCCTCACGGATCCTTTGCTGCTCCTGTTGCGGGAGCGCGGTATGATGGATGACCTCCAATTCGATGAGGTCAGCCAAGAAGCGTCGCGGAGCGGTAAGCCATCCCTACAGGTGCTCCAAGACTACGGCCTGTTCGACAAAGACACGGTGTTGCAGTTGGTGGCCGATCATCTGGGGACGTCGGTGGTCGAGATCGACGAGGCGGCGATCACTCCCGAGATCGTAGCGACGGTGCCGGGCGATAGCGCGCGGATGTATCAGTGCGTTCCGGTGGCGATGTTCGGCGAAACCGTTCAGCTCGCGCTCGTCGATCCGCTGAATCCCGCGGTGATCGATGAATTGGGCTTCACGGTGAAACACCAGTTGCAACTGGTGGTAGCCGATCCCACGGCTGTCCAACAAGCCATCGCCAAGTTTTATCCAGCCCAGGGTGGCGGCGGATATCTCGACATTCTTAAGGAAATCGGCGCCGCTGCCGCAGAAACGGTCGAGGAAGCCGGCCCCCGCGGCAGTGATCTCAGTTCGGAGGTCAACGATGCGCCGATCGTGAAATTCGTAAACCTGGTATTGATGCAAGCCGTGCAGGACCGGGCGAGCGACATTCATTTCGAACCGTTTGAAGACGAGTTCAAGATTCGTTACCGGGTGGATGGCGCGCTCTACGAGATGTCTCCACCGCCGAAAAACTTGGCGAGTCCCGTCACCTCACGGCTGAAGGTGATGGCGAACCTGAATATTTCCGAACGCCGTTTGCCACAGGACGGTCGCATCTCAGTGAACATTGCCGGCCGACAAGTCGACCTGCGTATGTCCACGCTGCCCACTGCGTTCGGTGAGTCGGTCGTGCTGCGCGTGCTTGATCGATCCGCGGTCAAGATGGAACTCGAATCGCTGGGATTTCCCCAGAACGTTTACGACTTTACCGTGGAAACCATCAATCAGCCGAATGGAATCTTCGCGGTGACGGGTCCGACTGGGTGCGGAAAGACCACGACGCTTTATTCGGCGTTGCGACGCATCAATACGATTGATTCGAAGCTACTGACGGTTGAAGACCCGGTGGAGTACGACATCGAAGGGATCATGCAGGTGCAGACGAACGAAGGCACTGGCCTGACGTTCATGAAGGCTCTGCGGGCGTTCCTTCGACAAGATCCCGACATCATTATGATCGGAGAGATGCGCGATCTCGAAACCGCGCAGATCGCCATTCAAGCGTCCCTGACGGGTCACTTGGTGTTGTCTACGCTCCATACCAACGATTCTTCGGGGGCAGTCACGCGCTTAGTAGACATGGGGGTCGAGCCGTTTTTGATTTCCTCCACGCTGCTCGGCGTGTTGGCGCAGCGGCTCGTGCGCAAGATTTGTGTAAAGTGTCGGACACCTTTTGAGCCGACCGAGATGCAGTTGGGCCAATTGGGACTGTCTCCGCATGACCTGGGAGACAAGACGTTTTTCTACGGACGTGGCTGTCCGACCTGTAGCGATTCGGGGTACCGCGGGCGCAAAGGGATTTACGAGTTGCTCATTATCACAGACCCGTTGCGGACGCTGATCAATGATCGGGCGCCGACGGTAGTCATTCGCCAAAAGGCGATTGAGCTTGGCATGGTGACCCTACGCGATGACGGTTTACGCAATATTTACGCCGGTGAATCAACAGTGGAAGAGGTCTTGAAATACACCTGATTTCAGAGGGAAAGGATAAGTATGCCAAAGTTCCAATACGTGGCGATGGACTCCCGAGGCAAGGAGCAAAAGGGAGTACTAGAAGTAGCGTCCCAGGCCGATGCGATTAATCGATTGAAGGAGATGGGTTATTTCCCCACCAAGGTGATGGAGGCGGAAAAGCCCAAGGCCGCTAAGAAAGACGGCAAGAAGGCCGCGCCGTCCGGAGGTGGCGGAGGTGGCAAGAAGAAAGGTGGTTTGGGCAATATCAGCATCAAGATTCCCGGCATCGGTGGCGGGGTAAAGACCAAGGTGCTGACGACCTTTACCCGGCAGTTGGCGACGCTCGTGGACGCGGGTCTGCCCTTGCTACGCGGTCTGCGGGTGCTGCAGAAGCAGGAACGGAATCCAACGCTCCGGAATACGGTCGATGACCTATCCGTTTCCATTGAGGGCGGCTCCACCTTTTCCGAGGCCCTCGCCCAGCATCCGAAGATTTTCAACCGACTATTTGTCAACATGGTGAAGGCTGGCGAACTCGGCGGCGTACTCGAAGTGGTGCTCAACCGCTTGGCCGAGTTCATGGAAAAGGCCGAGAAGATCAAGGGCAAGGTCGTAGCGGCGATGTTTTATCCGACCGCGGTTATGACTGTTGCCATCGGCATCTTGGCGCTGTTGATGGTGGTGGTAGTGCCCAAGTTCAAAGCGATCTTTGCTGACCTTCTAGGAGATGCGGGAATGCCGGCGTTTACCGAGTTCGTTTTGGCGATTTCGGATGCGATCAAGAGCAAGACAATCGTCCTCACTGAAGGGCCCCCGTATGTCTATCCGGGACCCGTCATCTGGGGGATCGTGGCTGTCTTTGTTCTCTTCAAGTTGGCGATCCGAATGAAGAAGGGCCGCTGGCTTTGGGATAAGGCTAAGCTCCATTTCCCGGTGATTGGCAGCGTTATCCACAAAGTCGCTATCGCGCGGTTCTGTCGGACGTTGGGGACGCTGGTGAGTTCGGGAGTGCCGATCCTCCAGGCGTTAAATATCGTTCGCGACACGGCGGGCAACGTGGTGGTCGCGAGTGCCGTTCAGCAGATTCACGAGAGCGTCAAGGAAGGCGAAACGATCACGGCGCCATTGGAGAAATCCGGGGTCTTCCCGCCGATGGTGATTTCAATGGTGGACGTTGGCGAACAAACGGGTGCTTTGCCGGAAATGTTGCTGAAGATTGCGGACACTTACGACGACGAGGTGGACAATGCGGTGGCGGCCATGACGTCATTGCTCGAGCCGATCATGATTGTTTTCTTGGCGGTCATCGTGGGCAGCATCGTGATCGCACTGTTCCTGCCCCTAATTACGCTGATCGACAAACTGGGTAGCGACAGCGGCGACGGTGGTGGAGACTAACCATTCGCGGCCTTGAGCCCGGTGACCGCAGGGTCGGCACCGGGCTTTTCTGTGGTTCAATTACAAAAATGAACAAGAACACTTGACAGGACGGGGCGCCAAAGTGTACATACAAAGTAGTTACACTGCATTGGCGATTGAGTTACTGTCTTCCCTGTGGAGTTCGACTGGAACAATCCGCCATTCGCATTGGATGGTTCTTTGACGGGACGGGACATTGAAGAGTCATTCGAGGATCCGTTCGCCATTCGGTTGTTGCCTGATTCATCCCGGTTTGGGGTGCAAGCGAGGTACTTTAACCTAGGCAAAGCGGATTCTGGACAGGGCATTTTCAGTGTTTATCGGACCAATGGACGCATATTTCGGGTGATCTGTGCGCGCGAGTTCAGCGATCAGGAGGAGTTGTTCTACCAGCGGAAGCTCCGCCAAGCTTTGAATTCATAATGCCTACCGGGTTGGTTACGTCGTGGGATGAAGTTCCCCTGTTCGACAGCGAGCAGGCTGAATCGGAGTTCTGGTCGGACACCCAAGTAGACCTGAGGCTCATGGAGTCGGCGACGGCAACGGCGACCGAGCAAACTGAGTCGATCACGATTACCTTGCGAATGGATCCGCGGATGCTGGCCCGAATCAAGAGGTTGGCACGGGAACGATTTCTAAATTACCAGAGCATGATCAAACAGTGGTTGAGTGAACGGATGGAAAAGGAATTGAAGGATCGGTGAGGACTATTCGACTCTCCGGGCCTTCCGAATTGCCATGGACACGCCGCGCCTAACGCTCAGTTTCCCCGCCGGATGCCGCCGCGCTATTCGTGCGTTCACGTTGATTGAGTTGCTGGTCGTCATTTCGATCATTGCCGTACTGGCGGGTTTGGTGGTGGGGATTGCCCCGGCCGCCAGTCAACGAATGAAGGACGCGCGAGTGAGATCCGAGCTCGCAGCCCTCGTTACGGCCATCGAATCCTACAAGGCTAAATACGGAGTTTATCCGCCGGACAATTACGATCCCACTAATCGAGTGACCAACCCGACCCTGAATTCTCTCTATTACGAATTAACAGGGGTTTTGGCCGACAACCAACAAGGCAAATTGATCGCGGAGGACGGAAGCGCGGTGATCGACCCCGCCGACTTCCAGCGGTATTTCGGTCGCGAAGGAGTCCTCAATAGTCTGCCACGGGCTCAAGGCACCGCTGCCATGCAGAATCGGCTCGACCGGGATCAAAGGAAGACGTTGCTTCGTCGCGAGTTCAAACCTGGCCAGTACGCAGAGATTTTCCGGTCCGAGAGGAATCCTGGCTATGTAGATTTGGAGGTGCTGGCGGTCGGATTTTCGACCGACGCCTCCGGGAAACGTGGGGGCGGATTCCCTTGGCCTCCTGGGCTTCCGCCGGCACAGCAGCCCGTTCGATCGAATCCTGGGTTGAATCCGTGGCGCTATGTTTCCACCAATCCCACCAACAATCCTGGCCGATTTGACCTCTGGGCCGAAATTCGCGAGCGAAATCGCACTAACATCGTCGGTAACTGGTAAGCACTCCCCGTTTCATCCCATGCACTTGACCTTCATTAACCGGAGCCGGCGTGGCTTCACTTTGATTGAACTTTTGGTGGTCATCTCCATCATCGCCATTCTGGCCGGGCTTTTACTTCCGGCCCTTGCGGCTGCGAGCAAGAAGGCGAGGGCGAAGAAAGCCCAGGTGGATATGGCCAACTTGGCGGCCGCCGTCGTCGCCTACAACGCCGCCTACAGCCGGCCTCCGGCCTCCAAGCGAACTCGGGAATCCATCACGGACGCTTACCCCGACTTCACTTACGGCACCTATCAAGGGTCGGGCGGTTCTCAGGTCTTTGATTCCAAGGGGAACCAGTGCACGGCTGGCATTGGCAATTTCGCCAATACGGGGTGGAATATCAGCAACGCCGAACTGATGGCGATTCTGACGGGGGCGGAATTGGCTAATTTCCCGCCTGGATTTCCGGCCTATGCCATCCAGACCGACAAAGATGGCAAGGCGATCAACTTCAACAACGCGCTGAACCAAAAAGGGACCGTTTTTCTCAATGTAAAAACGGCTAAGCGATATAATCCTGACGGAGTTGGTGAATTAGATCGGGTGTACCGTGATCCCTGGGGGCGCCCCTACATCGTCTGGACTGATCTCGACTCGGACAACCGCATCCTTAACCCATTTCCAGAGGTTGCCGGCGGGCCAAGGCCAAACGCAACCCAACCGAATGCCAAGTTCATTTCCCAGCCGGTCCTCGTGATGTCTTTGGGGCCGGATGGGAGCTGGGATCCCACCAAGCCGGCCGATATGCGTGGCACAGCAAACGCGGACAATCTGTATAGCTGGCGCTGAGGCGTCGAACCATCGGAATGCGACCGACCTATCCACCGCAATCGAGGCCTGCTCCGGCCTGGGCGTTCACTCTCATCGAGCTGATGGTCGTGATTTCGATCATCGGTTTGTTGACGTTTATCGCAGTGCCGGCGTTTAAGGGCTTTGGGCAGGTCAATCTCGTGGCGGCGGCGCAGCGTCAATTGCAGGACGATCTCGCGCTCGCGCGGCAACAGGCGATTAAGCATCGCTCGCCGGTGTACATGGTGTTCTTCATGCCGCCCTATGAGTACAAGGGAGATTTTTCCAAGGACCTTGCTCAGATCCACGAGGACCTCAACCTCCTGCCCCGAACAACGGAATTTGATCGCCAATACCGTGAAATAGCTCTCCGCGCTTATACTAATACCTTTCCGCATCAGTATACCAGCTACGCCCTCTTTACCGAGGGTAGCGTGGGTGAACAGCCGGGCGTGAAGCGGATGCGCTACTTGACCGACTGGCGAACGCTGCCCGATGGCGCCTTGTTCCCAACCAATGGTGTGGAGCTGATGTTACCACCTTGGGTTACCGGCGTCTCGAATCAGGTCTTTCTCACTAATCTCAACTCACGACCGTTCCCGTTCCCGATCGCCCCGGACCGGGTGAACGCCGCGATGACCTCGTTCCCGAAACTTTCCCTGCCAGCGTTGGCATTCGACTCTCAAGGCCGGTTGTTCAACTTCGATCAGAAGGGCCAGGCGATTGGAAACGGTACGACCTTGGCTGATCGGTATGTGGCGGTTTCAGCGGGTAGTGTCGTCTTGCCTCGCCTGTTGGTGAGGAAAGGGGATCCAGAACGATTTGATTTTCGGCAACCCGCAGATGTCGTCGAAACGCCCCGCCGAAACTATACGAATCAAATTCTTCGCGTCTCTGCTCTGACCGGGCGGGCGAAGCACCAAAAGTTACGGCAATGAGGCTCCTGCTCCATCTCCGTTCCAGTCGTCGGGCCGCCGCCTTTACGATGGTCGAGCTGGCTCTGTGTATTGCGATTGTGGCGTTTGCGATGGTGGCGATTCTTGGCGTCTTGCCGCTCGGGCTGACGGTTCAAAAGCAAAACCGCGAAGAAACCATCGTGGACCAGGATGCGCCCCAATGGGTGGATCTGATCCGGCGAGGCGGTATTGGTTGGGATGACCTGACCAACTACGTGGACTTTATCTTGGTCGAGCGCACTCCGGTCAACGGGCGCGGTAACACCGTCACCTACGGCTTTCGCGGTCCGTTCTATCCGGTGACGGAACCACTGCCTGCGCCGGACGTCATTTTGGGGACAGGATTGGACATTGTCAGCTTACTTTCGATTCCCCGGTTCGAGGCGGATCAAGGCATCCTCTACAGCAACAAAATAACCGCCGTGTGTCGCTCGTTCTCGGGCGCCTTTAATTCCCAAGTGCGGCCTGATGGCACGGTGGGTTTCCGGCCAGATGATCGGCAGTTGGACGACGCGTTCCGGTATCAAATGCAAGTCGAGCTGACCCCAGTAACCCAATTGCCAACTTTCAACGTTAGCTCGACTAATCTGGTCTCGCTGGCCAACGTCAACCTGGGTGGGTATCTCAACGCACTAAGGTTAGATACGAATCTAGTCCAAGATTTGAAAGGGCCGGCCGAGATGAGACCGGACAGAGATTTTCTAATGGCGACTCTCTATGATTTGCGTTTGGTGTTCCGCTGGCCTGTGTTTCGGGTCGGTGGCCAACTAACGGTGGGGCCAGGAACCCGTACCATCCGAGCCCAGCTTTTCGGGCGGCCGCGCTTCGCGGCCTACAATCCAGCGAATCAGCAATCGGTGTATTGGCCTGGAACCTCAATCCGGCCCCGACGTTTCGATGGCAACACGATTACTCGGGATCCAACCCGCTAGGCCCGTCATGAACGCACTCCCCTCAGAAGGTCGGCGGTGGTCGAGGTGTTCCTCCTCAGCGTTCTCCCTGCTCGAAATGCTAGTGGGCATGGGCATTTTGTCGCTGCTCGTTCTGGCCTTGTTTGCGATGTTCAACCAGACGCAGAAGGCGCTCCTGGCAAACGTCAATCAGAGCGACGTCATGGAGAGTGGGCGTTCGGTGATGGACTTGCTGGAGCGCGATTTGGTGCGGGCTCGGCCGGCCAACATCGGGACCAATTATGTGTTGAACAACGAGGTGCCGCCTTCGACCAACTTGGTAATACTGCGGACGACGTCGGGATTGCCAAACGGGGTGGCTAAAGACCTCTTTCTCGATGGCTGGCGGCGCAGCACGCTCATCGATGACCTATATTATCTGGCTGAACAGAGACCCGGAAGTTGGATCGGCGCGGGACTATTCGTCGCTCCTGAAGATGCCAGCCAACCGGACGGAGGACTGGGGACTTTGTATCGCTACGAAGACTCCCAGCCGGAGACATTACGCGGAATGGGCGCGGGATTGCGCGCGCGCGAGTTGTATCGCCGATTCTTTGAGGACTCGAACTACCGATCAAATAATGCCAACCGATTAATCGACGGGGTGATATTTTTCCGGGTTACGGCGTTTGGGCGTTTCGGTGAAGCGCTTGACCTCACCTCGCGGTATCAGAGCAATC
>DLVS01000811.1 GCA_003445095.1 Verrucomicrobiales bacterium | reverse complement strand
AGGTCGACCAGCTTCTTATCGAGTTCCTCGATCTTGGCTTGGTAGCTCTTGCGGGCCGCGGCTTCCATTTCTTGCACCACCGTGAATGGACGACGAACCGACGCTCGGCTGCGTGCACCGACAAGGCTCGCGTCGCCGGCCGCTTGCTCGACCACGTTTTGCAACAGGCTCAGATTGGCGTTCATCGGCGTCGCGATCCGGAACATTTGATCGATCCGTACCGTAAAGTTGTTCGCCAACATATCCGCGTCGCCAAACACATAAACCACGTTGTCGGCCGCAGCTTCCTTGAGCGTATCGCCGGTCGCGGGTGGCGCATTCGTCGCGCCTGCAGTCACCGGTTTGCCCTCCGGGAAGGCGGTCTTGAATTTACCGCTCAGCCGAACGCCCAAGTTGTAAGTGACTCCCGAAGCTTTGAAATCCTGGAGCACTTTCTCGGGGTTCATCTGGGCAGTAATGCCGTCCACCAACTGCGAATCCTTCGTGCTGAACAAAAGCGGTTCGGCCTTCAGTCCGGCGGTAGCGGCACCTTGAAGTGCGCCCGGAAATGGCATCCACACGTCATCCACCTGAGCGGTCACCACGTCATTCGGATCGATCCCCGTGGCGTTCACAAAGAGGAATCCAGGAACCAGTTGTGGCCGGCCATCGCGTCCACCGAGTTCTCTCATGAACTGAGTATCCGCCACGACTTGACTGCCGAAATCGTAGCCCCAAGCCTTGAACAGCTTTGGCAATGAGGAACTGGTGCCGAAGTTGAGTCCCATCGGATTGGGCTGCTGCTGACGCTGCGTGTCGGAGATGCACAAGGCGTCAACAAACGCGATCAACTTGCCTCCCCGCAGCACGAACTGATCGATCGCGAACTGGGCTTTGTCGGTGATATCCCGCGGATGAAGGACTACCAGTACCTTGATCTTGTCATCGATCTTTTCGACATCCATCGCCACCGTCTGCACGTCGAAATCTCGCTTCAGCTCCGACACAAATAGCCACGGCTCAGTCTGACCTTGGCGCCCCATCTGCATCATCATCGGATTGAAGCCACCCATCACCTGAAGTGGCGACATGACACCAATCACGGGCTTATTGGTGGATAAAACCTGGGAAATCGCCCGCGCCAGATCGTACTCCAGGAGCTTCTCGCGGGTCGGTGTTAAGAACGGAATCGCCACTTTTTCCGGAGGATTTTCTACCGCTAGTCCGAGATAAAACTCCTCGCCATTAGGCAACTGTTGTCCTTGGACACCATCCAGTTTGGCCGAGTCCTCGGCTTCGGAGTCGGGCTCGGGATCAAATTTCTTGATGGTAATGTTGTCACCGGTCTGGGCGCGAAATTCACTGAGCAAATCTTCGACCGACTGAACGTAGGTCTTCATGGCCGGCGGCATCCGGTCTTTGCCTTGACTCACATAGAGCCGGAGTTCCAAGGGGCTATCGACTCGCTTCAGGATTTGTTTAGTTCCAGGCGACAGCGTGTGAAGCTTATCGGCGGTCATGTCCACTCGAGCACGCGCCGGCATGAAGATTAGGTTCAGCCCCACAAGCGCGACGAACACCAAAACGACGCCGGCAGTGGAGAAGAGGAAGATCTGGAATTTTGACGATTTCATCGGCGATCAGGAAGTCGGATTCAGATTTAGGCGGCTCGCAAACTGCGGAGGACGACACTTGTCGCAAACAGACAAAAGGCGATCACGGTTCCGAAGAACAATAGGTCCCGGAGATCAACCATTCCGCGCTGGAACTCGGCAAAGTGCGGCATGACACTGAACGATGACACCAGGTTTACCGCCCATTCCGGCGCCCACCGTACCATCAAATCAGTCACCGGTTCCCAACCCGCCAGAATGAGGAAGAAGCAGATGACGACTGACAGAATGAACGCGATGACTTGGTTCCGTGTCATCGCGGAGGTCATCACCGTCACCGCCAGATAAGCGCCCGCGAGCAGGAAACTCCCAACGTAACCGCTGACGATCGAGCCCAGATCGGGGCTGCCCAGATACATCGTGGTGATAACCACGGGGAACGTGAGAAACAAGGCGATGCCGAGGAATAACCAGCACGCGACGAACTTAGCGAGAATGGCCTGCCAAGCGGAAATCGGCATCGTCAATAGCAGTTCCAGAGTGCCGACGCGACGTTCCTCCGACCAAAGACGCATACCGGCGGCCGGGACCAAAAAAAGGTAGAGCCAAGGATGCCACATGAAGAAGGCATTCAGGTTGGCCTCGCCTCGTTGAAAGTAACTTCCTAGCATGAACGTGAAGAAGCCGTTCATGAGCAGGAAAATGACGATGAAGACGTAGGCGACGGGCGAATTGAAGTATCCCACCAATTCGCGCTTGGCGATGGTCCAGATGTTACGAAGCGACTCGGCCATGAGAAGATCGGGCTAAACTACGAATTAAGACTCAAGGTGAATGAAACTCGGAATAAACTAATCGGCGCGCGCCGTGGTGTCCGGCCGGGTAATGTTTCGGAAGACGTCGTCGAGACGCCCTTCCTCAGTTCGTAAGTCGTCGAAGCGCCATCCTTCGCGAGCGGCCATCTCCGCCACGGCCCTGGCCAGTTCTCCGTTGACGGTCTTGTCTCTAGGAAATACGCGAGCCACGATTACCCCGGCGTCATTGCTCACAGTAACCTTGCCAGCGACCCCGAGACTACCGAGTCGGGATCGCACCACATCAGAGGCAGCTCCATGGACGCGTAAGGACACCGTTCCGGCCAGTTCATGGCGCGCCCGTAATTCTGACGGAGTTCCATTGGCCACGACTTGGCCACGGTCGATGATGATCGCTCGTGAACATACGGCATCCACTTCCTCAAGGATGTGCGTGGAGAAAATGATCGCCTTGTCCTTGCCGAACCGCTTGAGCAACTGCCGGATTTCGTGCTTCTGATTGGGATCAAGACCATCGGTCGGCTCGTCCAAAACCAGCACCGGCGGATCGTGGATGATCGATTGAGCCAGGCATGTCCGGTGCCGGAATCCTTTGGACAAGGTATCCACCGATTGATGCAACACACTGTCTAAGAAACACAAACCGACCACTCGCCGAATCGCATCTTCACGGGCCGTTCCGTGCAAACCACGCATCTCGGCAGCAAACGCCAAGAAGCCATGAACCGTCATGTCGCTATAGCAGGGAGCACTTTCTGGCAGGTAACCGATCAAACGCTTGGCGGGAATGGGGTCCTCATTGACATCGTGGCCACCGACGACCACCCGGCCCTCGGTGGGGGGAAAGAAGCCGGTAATCATCCGCATGGTCGTGGATTTTCCGGCGCCGTTGGGGCCTAAGAACCCAAGAATCTCCCCTCGTTGGACGGTGAACGACACGCGATTGACGGCCCGTTTAGGCCCAAAATCTTTCACCAAATCTTCGACGGTAATCATGCGATTTAGCAGATGTGACCTTAACTTTTTCTCGTGATGGGCGGAAACAAATAGAAAAAAGTATCGGTCCGTCAAGGGAGAGGACTGTGGGAAATGTTGATTTACGAGCGTAACCCGGCCGTAGATTTTGGACCGAAATCCATTGGAATGAGAGCTCTGTCGACACTTCGAGCAAACTGAATGCCGCTTCAGTCAGCTCCTCGACATGGTAGGGCTGTGTTCCACCGCGGCCCCAATCAATTCCGTCTGGCCTGTGAACCTCCCGCCGGGGAACGGAAGCTTTGGGCGTGTCGAGGTCACTTTGGGTGCGCCGAGTTTCCCTTGGTTCCTATTTGGTAACTTCACACCTGCAGCCGATCTAGACGGGGACGAGGTGAAACTCGTCCTTACCTCCAATCCTATCGTGGCTGCGTTCCACCGTGGCCCCAATCAATTCCGTCTGGCCTGTGAACCTCCCGCCGGGAAACGGAAGCTTTGGGTGAGTGGAGGTCCACTCTGGGTGCGCCGAGTTTCCCTTGGTTCCTATTTGGTAACTTCACACCCGCTGCGGATCTAGATGGGGACGAGGTGGAACTC
>DLVS01000659.1 GCA_003445095.1 Verrucomicrobiales bacterium | reverse complement strand
GAGTGCCGTCAGATTGGGAAGTTCGAGCACGCTGCCTGCGCCCGAAGCGCGAAGGCTCGTTCCGGTCCCCCCGCCGGTGGCTCGGGTAATCAGCGGCAGCGCCAGACGAGCGCCGTCCGTCAGCAAAATGCTCATGAATTCCAGTTCTTCTAGCGCAGGGAAGTGCGGCTCGCCTCCGCTGATTTGTAGCGTGCCGTTTCGAAGACTGGCCACCTGATCAGTGTCAATGTGTCCCCCATCAGCCAGAGTCATTGGCCCCTCGACTTGTGTCAGCTTAGGAGTGCGCAAGGCCCCCTCGGACCTGGCAATGAGGCCACTGCCGACGAACGATTCGAGGCTCTGAAGCTCGATCCGGCTCTCCCGACCAACAGCCTCCAAAACGATGAGCTGGATCGTCGTACGCAGCGAAGGAAGTTTCACCAAACCGCCGTTGTCGGCTGATACGCTAAAGTAGCCATTCTCTCCGATGAGTGCCGTCAGATTGGGAAGTTCGAGCACGCTGCCTGCGCCCGAAGCGCGAAGGCTCGTTCCGGTCCCCCCGCCGGTGGCTCGGGTAATCAGCGGCAGCGCCAGACGAGCGCCGTCCGTCAGCAAAATGCTCATGAATTCCAGTTCTTCTAGCGCAAGGAAGTGCGGCTCGCCCCCGCTGATTTGCAGGGTTCCGTTTCGAAGACTGGCTACCTGATCAATGTCAATCTGTCCCCCATCAGCCAGAGTCATTGGCCCCTCGACTTGTGTCAGCTTAGGAGTGCGCAAGGCCCCCTCGGACCTGGCAATGAGGCCACTGCCGACGAACGATTCGAGGCTCTGAAGCTCGATCCGGCTCTCCCGACCAACAGCCTCCAAAACGATGAGCTGGGTCGTCGTACGCAGCGAAGGAAGTTTCACCAAACCGCCGTTGTCGGCTGATACGCTGAAGTAGCCATTCTCTCCGATGAGTGTCGTTAGGTTGGCAAGTTCTAACACGCTGCCTGCACCCGAAGCTCGAAAGCTCATGCCGGTTCCTCCGCCCTTGGCTCGAGGAACCTGAGACAATGCCAAACGGGCACCGCCACTGACGTCGAGAGTCACCCGGTCGAGAGGTGTGGTGCCGTCCACTAGGAAGGTGACTAAATCCGGGACTCCTCCACCGAGAACCTGCAGTGTCGACCCCGGAGCCAACGAAATATCCCTGATCCGGCCGCTGGCGGTCACCTTTACGACGGTAGGATTCGGAAACACGGCATCGTCATCGGAACCTGGCGTCGTATCGTCGCTCCAGTTTTGAGGTTGGTGCCACGAGATCCCATCCCCTCCTCCGTCCCACGTTCGGGTGGCGGCGTTGGCGGAGAACACCAAGCAGAGGCTTAGTGTCGCGGCAGGGCAGAGGGCAACGGGTAGTTTCATAAACATTCAGGGATTCGGATAGGGGGCCAATCCAGTCAGGGCCGGCAGAAGTTAGCGAAAAGTGTTTATCACGGGCGCCTAGTCCCCTTATCGGCACCGCGCAGCCGGTCAAGGGTCGCCGCGGTGATCACCGGATATCCCAGCGCCGCTAGGCTGGCGACGGCTGCGTGGCGACTGTGGACCCCTAGCTTCCGTAGCAGGCTCCGCACGTGTTTACGAACCCCGTGCTCGGATATCTCTAACCGCTCGCCGAGGACCTCGTACGTCAGGTCTTCGCCCAGCCAGCGGGCCACTTCGCGTTCTCGCGGGGTCAAACGAATCGGCGCCGGATCGAGGGGTCGGGGGAATCGACGGGACTTAACCATCCAACCGACAGAACGAAGGAAAACGCTCGCGGTTCGGAAAAATGCGGATCTTTCCGCGCGGGATCGTTCGCGATCCACTGCGGCATCGGGAAATAGGGATCGAGTGGAGACACGGAGACGTAGAGAATCCTCGTAACGATGCAATACAGATGCACGCGTAGGCGCAAAGTGGAGGCCGGATGATTGGTCAGGTCACTCCGAGGCTCACGCCGTGGTGCGCCGTGGTGAGACCCGATCGCGGGCGCCGCGAGTCTTCTCCCATTTCCACCGCATCGATGACGAGGACTTCGCCTGTGTTCGTTCCTTGACCGTCTTCGTCCCTCGTCCCTGTCTTCTTGTTTCCCAAATTCCTAGCAGGGTTTTCAGCAGGTCCGACGACAGTCATGCGTCAGGGTTTCGCGGGTCACTCGGGCGGGCTGACGAGGCGCAGCCGCGTGACGCCCGGCCAAGCGGAAGCGTTGAGGATCGGCGCCGCTTCCGCCCGGGTGCGGCGCAGCGTTTCAGCCGTAAATGGCTCCAAGCCGCCGCGCGAATTTAGGGCACCATCGAGCACGAGTTGCGCGTAAGCGAGCATTGCGGACGGAGAAGGCAATGCCGCGATCGATGGCAGGCGCAACACGATCACCTCGGGCGGGCCTTTGGGAATAGGCATCAACAGCAAACGGCGGCCGTCGCGTGAAAACTTGGGGATGACTTGGCGGCCCAGGTCTAAGGGCTCTATGACGGGAGTCCCCGAATCAGTATCCCAGCACTGGACCCCGCGCTCATGACCGCAGGCCAGCCAGCGCCCGTCCGGGCTGCATTCCAACGTGTGCGGAATCGCCGCGGTAGAGAATTCACGGGCCGCGGGATATCCGCCCGGGAGATGCCAGCGTCGGATGACCAACCTCCAGTCTCCGGTGAAGAGTTCCTGGCCATCGGGACGAAGGGCGAGGCAATGACCGTCATTGCCGTTTTCGAGGGGAGGACTAACTGGTTGACCATTCGCCGTATTCCACACTCGAGGGGTGCGATCTTGGGCGCCGGTCGCTAGGAATCGGCTGTCCTGGCTAAACTTCAGAACACCGATCGGTGCGGCGTGCCTAAGCTCGGCGGGTATTCTCATCCAGGTTGCGGTGTCAACGAGCGTTCCCGACCAGCCGTGCAATTCGGTGAGGACGAGTCGTTTTCCGTCCGGACTAAACTTTAGAGTTTGCGCATTGGTAGCGGCGAACCGGGCTAAAAGACCCGCTCTCGGTGATTCAATATTCCAGATCTGAACTTCGTTCGTGGTCGCAAGCGCGAGGCATTTTTCAGTGGAATCGAAAGCGAACGCTTGCGTGAGCGGCGTGCGGAGATCCAATCGACGATCCAAGTGTTCGCGCCGCTGGACGTCACGCAACGTGACCAGGCCTCCCGCGGACTGAACGAGCAGCCATCGCCCCGAAGGGCTGAAATCGATGTTTACTAATTGGTGCTCCAAGGCGAACCACGGCTCAAAGGCGCTGTCATTCTCCAGCCGACGCACCCCGACACGACCTTGCTGATCCAGGAGGAGGACATTCTCGCCATCCGGGAAAACGACGAAGCGCGTGGCATTCGTTTCCACCAGCTCGACCGACTCCCGGTCGAAGGGTGAGCTGAGTTCGAAGACCTGCACCGCGTTGGGATGAGCCGGCACCGCGACCGCCCGGCCGTCGGCCCGGAATTCGGCCTGGTAGGCGAACACCCCCGCCTTGAAAGCCTCATAGGAACGCACGGCCGGATCACCTGAGGGAAACCACACCCGGCCGTCTCCTGTGGAAACCGACAGCATCGACGCCCCGGGCCGGTAGGCGACGGAATCTTTGTCTTGGGGAACGGCAGGGAACCGGCCGGTTAATTCACCCGATGATAAGTCGTATTCGCGCAGGTTTGGGCCCGACGTGGCGACGGTCAGCCGTTTGCCGTCCGGCGAATAGGCGATCGCGCGGACAAATTCTTTGGAATAGGAGTCGCGCACCGTTGGTTGGGTTTCTGGTAGAGCTGGCAAAACGAGGACAGAATTCGAATTCGCCAACGCAAAACCTCCGCCCTCGGGCGCGGCTTCAACGGTCGTGAGCCCGGGGAGTCGCCATTCAGAAGTGGAGCGCCAGATTCCATTGGTAGCCCAAACTTGGATAACGGACCCCGAGTCGTCCGCCACCAGCAGCGTCGAATCGTCGGAAGAAAAGGCGAGCAGCTTAACGGCGTTGGTCAGGCTCTGCACCCACACCAGCTTCGGTGGTTGCACCGACCACACTCGGAGTTGGCCAGTGGAAGCGGCCGCGAGCCATTGCCCCGAATGAGCCAGGGCGGAGCTCGAGATCGAGATCGCATTAGTCCACGGCCCAGCGAGCGAGCGGAGGTCAGGCACCGACCAGAAGCCCAATCCTCCGTTGGGATGGACCGTGGCCAGCCAACCCGCAGCGCGGTCCGTTAGGATGGGATGGTAGTCGTTGTGAGGCACACTTCCGACCAGGCGTCCCGTAGAAATCTCCCAGAGGTGAATGGTGCCGGCGTCGGTCGTCAGGAGATGTTGGCCGTTCGGGGTCCAGGCGACGCGGTAGGGCTCACCGGCGTGAGGCAGCGGTGGCAAAAGGCGAATGGGATGAGCGCGGCTGGTCAAGGCCGACCACAACCGGGCGGCGACGGCTTCGTTGGTAGGATGTTCACGGAAAAGCAGCGTGAGATTGTGTAAGGCAGTCCGTCGAAACTCTTCGGTGGACTTGGCGTCGTACTCGGCGAGTCGCGAGCGGATGTCATTCTGAGTGAGTTGCGCATTGGCGGCTCGCGACTCAGCCAGAAATCGTTCCGCGCGCTGCAACTGCCACGTCGTTGCGGCCAACCCAGCGAGCAAAGCTAAGGCGACGGAAACGCTCACCGTTGCCGCTAATCGGTGACAGCGAACCCAGCTCACGATCAATTCGTGACGTCGGGGCGGTCTCGCGGTGATGGGTTCTCCGCGTAGCAGATGTTCCAGCTCATCAGCCAGAGCTCCTGCCGACGGGTATCGTTTTGCGGGATCGCGGCGAAGGCAGTGTTGACAGATTAACCCGAGGTCGCGCTCGAAGGCGGATATTGGCGCAGTTGGACCCGCACTTGCCAAACGAACCTGGCGACGGACTTCCAACGGCGGGATCGGGTCAGACCCCTCCAGCTGAATGAGAAAATCA
Organism: Verrucomicrobiales bacterium; assembly: GCA_003445095.1. Taxonomy (GTDB): domain Bacteria; phylum Verrucomicrobiota; class Verrucomicrobiia; order Limisphaerales; family UBA9464; genus UBA9464. The sequence continues at coordinate 584 of DLVS01000659.1, read as the reverse complement.
GCAAAGCTCTTCGCGACATAGGGAGGCCGGCCTGCGAGCAGCTCGTAGAGGATGGCTCCGAGGCTATAGACATCGGACGCGATCGTGGCAGAGCGTGCGCCTTCGCGAGCCACTTCGGGCGCCATGTAGCCGCAGGTGCCCAGCGGTGCCTGGCTTAAAGTCAGGCTAAGGTCGGACGCCAGCAGCTTCGCCAAGCCGAAGTCGGTGAGGTGAGGTTCGCCTGATTCGTCCAGAAGGATGTTCGAGGGTTTGAGGTCGCGGTGGAGGATGCCCCGTTGATGCGCGTGTTCGACGGCCCGCGCGACAGTGAGCATCAGGGTCGCCGCCGTTTTCGGTTCGAGCAGACCTTCGGCCAAGCGCTCCGCCAGCGAACCGCCGGGTATGAACTTCATCGCCAAGTACGGCTCGACGGCGGAGTCGGTCACGTCGAGTACCGGCCCGCTCTTTTTCTTGTCGCGGGTTCCCCCCTCCTCCCCTTCGCTCCCTTCCCCCTCTCCCTCCTCTCCACTCCCCTCCCCCCTTTCTCTCCTATCCCCTCTTCTTCTTCTCATCACTCACCTTTTCCTCTCCTCCTCTTCATCTCT
>DLVS01000425.1 GCA_003445095.1 Verrucomicrobiales bacterium | reverse complement strand
ATGGAGCAGGAAGGACTGGCTGGGCGAACGGTCTTCTATCTCATCCAAAACAAATACTGCAATAATGACCACAACCGACCGGTCCAGTTGTGCTACACCGAAGGTGAACTGGCCCAGCGTGACAAGCTGGCCCGCCTGTTGCGCGCGGTCGCCCCGGGATGCCGAGCTTGGAGCGTGCAGAACTGGACTCCGTTCGGTTTCAAGTCCGCCGGCCTGACGGGCATGGACCTGGTGCCCGAAGAAGCGATGAACCTGGGCGTCATGGTGATCCTCGACCGCAACGCGACGGTCAATGACCTCGACGCGTTCACGGATGACCTGAAGCGCGCATTAGCCGATCCTGATTTGATTATCGTCATTCCAGGTCGTGGCACGACCAACACGCTCACGGACATCGGCCAGGGATCGCAAATGATCGAGGAAGGTCACCGCTCGTTCCTCAAAGGACTAATGACCTTCTTGGGAGGTCGCGCCAGCGAGGGAGTTGGCACGGGTTGGGGCAACATAGTGGCGGTCACCTACGGCCGGGTTCAGCGTGCGCTAATGCGACCGTTGACGCCGAAGATGCCGCTGACGTCCCGGATGCAGCGAGGTTCGACCTTTGCGGTCCGGACCGAAGGACTCATCGGGTTCACGCCGCATGCGGTAGGGATTTCCGAGGACACGTGGGCGGTGTCCCAAGCGGCCCACAACGTGACCGCGTTGGGAGGCCGAGTGAAGTTCGCCCTCTCGTCGGCGCTGTGGCACAAGATCCGGGAGACGTGGAGTCATGCTGAATGGCTCGCGGCATTTCCGCGCTGGTCGGGCGGCTACCTCCAGATGGTGCATGACCCGATCATGCAGCAAATCAATGAATTCGGCCCGGCATCCGTGTTTGTGAAAGAAGTCCGCAGCAACAGCGGACGAAATTTCTTGTCGGCGCCGTTCGCCTTGCTGAACGCGCTGTTGTTGCCGTTGGCGATCATCCTCGACGTCACGCCGTTCATTCAAATCCTGATCTTCCTCTGGAATTTCGGTTTCGTGATGAACCAAGTCCTGACGTTTCACGGTCTCAACGCCTACCTGGAAGGCATGGGGTTCCAACGCCTGCCGGCGCTACTGGGGGGGCTGGTCGCGGGATTGGCCGCGCTCGCTCTGCCCGACACGCGCCCGATGGCACCCGCGCTGTGTGTGTTGGGTGCACTCTACGGTGGCTTCGTGGTAGGCTTGAACCGCTGGCTCATCACTCGGGTGCGCGACGTCATTCTCTTTGGGCCGCAACTGGTGCTTCACGCACTGGGACAAGTTATGCGCCAAAGCATTGAGTTTGTCGCCTCAGGCGCCTCGGCCACCGATGCCGAAGGTGTCAATATGGCCTTCCGCACGGGCGCCGGGCCGCGCGAAGATCGCCCGCTCGACCGATTCCCGCATTTTATCAATCTGCGCACGGTGGTTTGGGTGATTGGTGTGCCGTCGCTGATATTGAATTTGGTCGCGCTGTCCAACCTGGACATGTTCAACGTGCTGCTGCTCCTGCCTTCGCTGCTCTTCTCAGTGAGTCTCGTATTGGGGCCGCACCTGCTCCAACCGCGGTCAGGAGTGAACCGGGGCATGTGGGTGGTTGGATCGAAGCTGGCGGGTTGGTTGGCGGCGGTAGGTTTCTACACCACGGTTTCGATGCTCGTCGCTCGCGGAGGCCGCTGGCAGACGTTGGGCCTCGCTCTCTTGTTGGTCATGGCCGGATGGATCGTCTGGTTGGGCGGGCGATACTTGATGTATCGCGCCCGCGTATCTCGCCGGGAACGTCAATTGCAACGGCTCCTGTCGGTGAGCGGTGTGCCTTCGAAAGACTTGGCTCGCGCTCTACCTCAACTGCTGGCCGCCGGCCGCGACGCCGCCAAACAAGCCGCCGCCCTCACTCAGTGGGGAGTTCCAAACGATAAACACGCTCCAGTACTCCACCTCGTGCAGGACAAATTCTTGCCCTTGCTGCAGGAACCGATCAAAGGAATGAAACACCTCGACCGTGATATTTCCGACTTCGGCCGGGCGCTCGTTTTGGCCCTGTTTGTGTTGCTGTGGTTTATGATCGTCCCGGTTCCCGGCCTCTTCGTTTTCAGTGCCGGCGCCTACAAGACCTCGATGACGCTGAAGGCCTTGGTGATCGGTCTGGCGACGATGATCAGTCTCGCCTTAGCCGGATACGCCGTCGGCCGCTTGGTTCAATGGTATGATCGGGTGGGCCGCGGGAAGAACGGACTCGAAGCCCGAACTCAGGCGGCGTTCGCTCGTTTGCAGAGCCAGCTCCGTGAACCGGGGCGCCTCTCGGCGGAACGGGCCTCCCGCCTGCTCGCTCTTTTCACCGATCTCAAGACCTACGTGGATCAACGCAGCGACGCATATGCCTGGCGAATTCTCCTGAAAATTGAAGCCTCGTTGCCCAGCCCTGACGAAGCGAAGTAGGACAGCGGCGTCCGCTTGCGGAGCGGCCGCTTTGATTTGTTGGAGAAATTGGGAAGGCGAATGGCGACGGGGCCGTACCCGGTTGCTCTTTGGCCGTCGGAATCACACCAGTTCTAGCTCATCAGCGGTCATCTGCACGACTGCCGCTTGACCGATAAAGTTGAGACGCAAGTGGACCTCCAGCGCACCGGATCGGCGCACGACCACACCCTCCAACCCCCGCAGGGGTCCCGATCTAATCTCCACCCGCTGACCTTCGACAATTTGGGGCTCGAGTCGGATTTCCAGATTCGTCTCCAGGGCGTCGAGGATGTCGC
>DLVS01000118.1 GCA_003445095.1 Verrucomicrobiales bacterium | reverse complement strand
GTTCCCTCCGCGACTACTTTTCATGGGGAGGGAAATCGCTGTCGTGACGGCTGGAATCCGACATAAATGGCGGCACCGTTTCGAGGCCACGCGCTGGGTTCGCGGGGTTTGTTTCGCGGTTTGCTATTCGGCGTTTTTTGTCCTCGCGGGCGCGCTTACCAACAGCACGGCCCTTCCCGTCCCACCTGCGTTGAAAGACATCAAGGGCCCCATCGTCATTAGCTCGACGTGGGCTTGGATTTGGCGCGTGTTGGCGATTGCCGCGGTGGCGGGCCTGATTGCGCTGGCTTGGTGGTGGTATCGCCGCGGTCAGCCCGAAACCGCGCCGGCGGCAGTCCTTTCCCCCGCCGACCGCGCCCGGCAGCGACTAGAAGCGGCGTTGCGTTGGATTGAAGATCCCGAACGCTTTGTCACCGAGGTTTCAGAAATCGCGCGCACCTATTTGGAGGAACGCTTCGGGTTGCATGCGCCCGAACGCACCACCGAGGAGTTTCTTGCCGAATTGACCAGCGATCGCACACTGGAGGGCCGCCACAAGGAATTGCTCGCTGATTTCCTGACTCGCTGTGACCTCGTAAAATTCGCCCGGGCCGACACGGATCGCGCCGAACTAGAGGCGTTGTACGGCGCGGCCGAACGGCTGGTGGATGAGACCGCCAAAATGCCTTCAGTACCACCCGTGGCCGTCCGCCCATGAAGTTTGCTTTCGGTTCACCTTGGTGGTTGCTGTGCTTACTGGCGATTCCCTTGCTCGCCTGGTTACGGGGACGATCCGGCCCCGAAAGCGCCTTCGTCTATTCGAGCCTGACCTTGGTTAAAGGAATCACTGAACTTCGCCGAAGCCGCGCCGGCTCGTGGCTGCGAAGTCTGCGTTGGCTGGCCTTGGGATTGCTGATCGTGGGTTTGGCTCGTCCGCAGATGTCCGGCGGCGAAGCGCCCCTGAAGGCCAGCGGTGTGGATATCACAGTGGCGCTCGATTTGAGCGGGTCCATGATCGCGGAGGACTTCGAATTAAGGGGCGAGCGGGTCAACCGACTCGCGATTGCCAAGGACACGTTGAACACGTTCATCGACGAACGCCCAGCGGATCGCATTGGTCTCGTGGTGTTCGGCACCGATGCCTACGTGGCGGCGCCTCCCACCCTCGACCATGACTTCTTGCGCCGGGTCTTGGAACGAATCGAGTTGGGGACGATCAACGGCGAACAAACGGCTATTGGCTCTGGATTGGCCGCTGCGGTGAATCGTTTGCGCGAGCTTAAGTCGAAGTCGCGCATCGTGGTCTTGATGACGGATGGCCAAAATAACGCTGGCAAGGTTCCTCCGCTCACGGCCGCGGAAGCTGCCAAAGCGCTCGGGGTGAAAGTGTACACGATCGGCGTCGGCACCCGGGGAATGGCGCCAGTGCCACGCGGCACCGATGCCTTCGGCCGCAAAGTCTATGGAAGGGCGGCCGTGGATATTGATGAAGACACACTCAAGAGAATCGCCGATTTGACCGGGGGAAAGTATTACCGCGCGGACAGCACCGAAACGCTGCGCCGAATCTATGCGGAGATCGATCGACTCGAGAAGACGGAGGCGAAGTTAAACAAGTTCGCCCAGGTCGAAGAATTGATGCTCTGGTGGGTCGGACCGGGCTTAGCCTTGCTGCTGGTGGAACTAATCCTCGGCCAAACCGTATGGCGGAAACTTCCGTGAACTCGAATCATGTAGCCGAATTTGCGGCGAGCACGCCCGGCGCGCTTCACGCAACCCAATCCCCATGAACTTTGCTTCACCCTACTTCCTTGGCCTGACCGCGGTCTTGGCTCCGCTGACGTTCTGGTTCCTCTGGTGGACGTGGCGACGGAAGCAGCAAGCGGCAGCGCGCTTTGTAGGCACGCGCTTGTATCAGCAATTGACCATCGGTGTTTCCGAGCGGCTGCAAATTCTCAAGCGAGTGCTCCTGGCCCTCGCCGTCGTGGCGCTCCTGCTCGCCCTGGCTCGGCCGCGTTGGGGTTACGTGGACGAAGAAACCGCCGCCTCGGGACTGGACGTTGTCGTGGCTTTCGACGTCTCGCGTTCGATGCTGGCGACCGATGCGTTGCCCAATCGACTGGACAAAGCGAAACGCGCCGTGCTCGACCTCGTGGATTTTAGTCGGGCCGATCGACTCGGCTTAGTGGCGTTTGCGGGTGACGCGTTTTTACAGGCGCCCCTGACGCTGGATGATGACGCCTTTCGCCAGAGCATTCGCGCGCTCGACACGGACATCATTCCCGTTCAAGGAACCGGCCTCGCCGCAGCCCTTCGAGAGGCAAAGGCCGCTTTTGGCAAAGATAGCACGGGGGCGAAAGCCATCGTCATTATCACGGACGGCGAAGACCACGAGCAAGGGGCCATCGATCTGGCGCGAGAACTGGCCAAGGAAGACATCCGAGTCTTCACCTTAGGCGTCGGGTCAGCGGAGGGCGCGGTGCTGCGAACGACGGATCCGTATGGCAATCCGGTGTTCGTGAAAGACGAGCAAGGCAACGCCGTGAAATCGCGACTCAACGAGTCGCTGCTGCGGGATCTCGCCAGTGCGGGCAACGGTTTCTATTTGCCGCTGCAGAATCGGCAGACCATCCAGAACCTTTACGATCAGGGCTTGGCTCCCCTGCCCCGAAGTTTAGTGAAGGCGGGGAAGAGCCGCCATTGGATCGAGCGGTTCCAATGGCCTTTGGCCCTCGGGGTTTTGGCTCTGATGATCGAAGTGCTGGTGCCGGAACATCGACGGACGGTTGCCCGCCGGAAGCCGGATGTCATGTTGAGCGGCGCAGTGGTGGAACGCTAACCGCCGAGCCGAAACAATTCGATCGAACCGCCAATGAACGCGCTTCAACGTCAATGAAAACGAGGAGACGGAAAGCGCATTGTTTCTTGCGCGAAGGGTGCTGGCTTGAGGTCGCACTGCTTTGGGTCGTCGCCCTCAGTGCCTTCGCCGGCAGCGCCGCCGAGCCGACTCCCGCGACGGCACTGGATGCGTATCAGCGCGGCAACTTCCGGGGCGCGCAGACCCAGTACGGCGAGCTGGCCAAGCAAAAGCCCGAAGATCCTCGCTTACGTTTCAACGCCGGCGCTTCGGCGTATCGGCAGAATGATCTAACCAATTCCGCGGCGTGGTTCGAGAGTGTGCTGGGATCTCCGGATCTCAACCTTCAGCAGCAGGCATATTACAACCTGGGCAACACGCGCTTCAAGCTCGGTGAAGGCATCGAGGATCCTCAGGGGCGCAAGCAGCTGTGGGGCGAAGCACTCACCAATTTCGCGGCGGCGGTCAAATTGAACGGCAAAGACACGAACGCGATCGCCAACTACGCCTTCGTTCGACAAAGGCTGGAGGAGCTTCAACAACAACAACAGCAGCAGCAGCAAAACCAGCAGCCGCAGCAGCAGCCGCAGTCGTCCGATGACAAGAAAGATTCGAAAGACTCCGATCTAGACTCGAAACAGTCCCAGGATTCCAAGTCGAAATCCGAACAACAGAAGAAGTCGCCGAAGCAGGACAATAATTCGCAGCAACCGCAGTCGGCTCAGAATCAATCCGGACAGGATCCGTCGAACTCGGAGGATTCGAAAGATCGGGATGGGGACGGAAAGCCCGACGAACAGCCGAAAGAATCGGCCGCGAAGGAGCCGGCCCAAGACGAGAAGAAAGCGAGCGGCCAAGAAGAGAAGGACAAGGCCCAGGCGGCCCAAGAGGCAGGTCAGCCAGGAAAGGAAGGGACCGAACAAGGCAGCATCGCTGAAGGTGCTGAGGAGCGTCCGGGGGAGATGTCGGTAGCCCAAGCCATGCGCATGCTCGAAGGCCAAAAAGGGGACGAGAAGGCTCTGCTAATGCGGGCCTACGGCCATGGTCGCGAGGCGGCGGAGCGAGCTGCCCGTATCAAAAAACCATGGTAACCCGAAACTGAGACGTGATGGACCTCGTACGCGAACCGTTGGCTGACCAGAGGCCCGTAACCACTCCTTGGCCTTGGGGCGTGTGTGCCCCCCGAAGCGACTACTCGGCGACACCGAAATGCCCAACTCCAGGCGATCGACGATATTTTCCCCGGCGGATCCTTCGCTTCGCCGCTGTCCTTGGATTCTTGCTCGTGTTCGGTTGGAGAGCCGTCGCAGACCCATCATTTACCGCCGCGCTGCAACCCGAAGCCGTGGGAGCCGGTGAGGTCGCCACCCTGAAACTGATTTTCACTGACCTCGGTGATGTCGCTGCGCCAACGCTTCCTCCTCTGACCAACTGTACCGTGCAGTACCAGGGGCAAAGTTCGCAGATTTCCATCGTCAACTTCAGCAAGTCGTCATCCATCATTCACCAATACGCGGTACAGGCGAAGAGCCCCGGCTTGGTTTCGATTCCCGCGCTCGCAGTAAAAGTAGACGGCAAGACGTACACCAGCACTCCCTTGACCCTGCGAGTTGGGCAAGGTTTCGACCTGAACTCCGTGGGGTTCCTGCGGGTGCTCGCGCCGCGTTCGGAAATGTACGTTGGAGAGACGTTTCCCTTAGAGATTCGATTTTACTATCGCACGGCGCCGACGCGGCAGGTTCCCCCAACGATCAAGCTCGATGGCTTTGTGAAGGGACGGCAAAACGTCGAGAATCTCCAACCCGAAACGCTCACCAACGTCGTGTTCTCAGTGGTTCGCTGGTCGATGGCAGTCACGGCGGTCAAAGCAGGTGACCTCACCGTCGGGCCCGCGGAGTTTCAGACGTTATACACGTTCGAACGACAAGGACGAAGGTCGCGCGGCTTTGATGCGCTATTCGAGCCGTTCTTTGGAGGAGGGGCCGAGCAACGTCAGCTCACGTTCACCAGCGAACCGTTCACGTTACGAGTGGTCAATCCTCCCGCCGCCGGCCGACCGCCCGGTTTCAATGGCGCGGTCGGGCGATTCAAAATGGCAGTCACCGCGTCCCCCACCAACGTGGTGGTGGGGGATCCCGTGACCCTGCGGGTCCAAGTATCGGGACAAGGAAACTTCGATGGATTGAGTCTGCCCGATTTGCCCTCGGACTCCGGGTTCCAGTCGTATCCAGGGACGAATACGTTTGCCGAGGGCGACCCATTGGGACTCTCGGGAGTGAAAACGTTCGAGGTCGTCGTCGTGCCGGAGCAGCCCGGACTCCAGGCCCTAAAATGGCCTTGGCTTCCTTACTGGGATCCAGGAGCGAAAGCGTACGCCGTGGACCAACCCAGCCCACTCTGGATCAACGTCCGCCCAGGCGCCAGCGCCCAGGCACAACCCGCCGGAAAGGTGCCGGCCACGGAATCGGCCGTTCCGCGAACCGCCAACGCCGGCCCAGGCGAATTGGCGTTGCTACAAACCCTGGGACCGTTGGTGTCGATGACGCCCTCGCGGGTGACCCAGCCGTGGTTCTGGGGAGTAGTGAGTCTACCTCTCTTCGCGTACGCCGCCGCGATCCTGGTTCCCCTTTGGCACCGGCGGCGGGCAGAAGATCCCGAAAAAATGACTCGCGCCGCCGCTCGAAGGGCCGTCGCAGAGCACCTCGCAGAATTGGAGGACTGCGCCAAAACCGATCGCCCGGCCGCGTTCTTTGCGGCCTTGAACGACGCGGTGCAGCAACAGCTCGCCCTCACGCTGGGAGGCTCACCGGGCACGTTCACGGAAGAAGTGATCGAAACTCGGCTCGTCCCAGCTGGCTTGGGACCGGAGGAGTGCGTTCGGCTGCGAGGATTGTTTCAGCGACTGGCGGAAGCGCGATTTTCGCCCACCGTCGCCGGTGGTGAATTGGAACTAATGCGAAAAGAAACCGAGGGATTGATCGCCGCCTTGCGAGTCCTCGAGGAAGCCGCATGAAGCTTTTGCCCACAGCAATTAGGTGGCGGGCGTCGCGTGAACCACTGGGTAGGGATGGCGCGCTGCGTCGTCCCCGTCCCGGGCGCAGTTCCGGGCCGCTCTTTCGCAGCGAGACGTCGATTTCTCCTCGCGCATCACTGCAAAAAGCCGCGCCTCTGGCGCGGGGCCGCCGCGGTGCGACAGCCCTACCTTCCCTCTGTGCGGCCGGATTTTGGAGTTCCTTCCGTGCCGTGCTCGGCTTGGTCGCGATGTTCGTCGCCTCGACGCTCGGCGCGGCGGGCCAGACCAATACGCTCGAGGCGCAGTTCCAAGCGGCCAATCAACTCGTAGCTCAGGGAAAATTCGCCGAAGGCGCTGAAGCCTACGCGAAGTTACCTGTCGGAAATCGCACTTCGATGGCGCTCGAATACAACCGCGGTTTGGCTCATGCGCGTTCAGGAGAACTGGGAAGAGCGCAAGCCCATTTGTTGCGAGCCGAACGCCTAGCCCCACGCAACGCAGCGGTTCAGGCGGCTCTGTCCCAAGTATCCGCCAAGCTTCCCGCTCAGGCGAACAACACCTTCTCTGGCCCGCTGGAATGGACTGACCGGCTCACGTTGAACGAGTGGGGAGGACTTGCGCTCCTGGGAGTTTGGGCGTGGGGAGTCCTCCTCTTGCTCGGTCGCTGGCGGCCCGCGCTTTCGGCGCCACTTCGCGGCTACACCATCGGCGTCGGGTGTCTCGCAGTCATCATCACCGGGTTGACCATTGCGGCTTGGGTGCGACGAGCCCACTTGCCTGACGCCCTGGTCTTGCGGCCTGACACCGTGGTCCGGGTTAGCCCCCTGGAAGAAGCGCGCCCCGCGTTTTCCCTCGCGGAAGGCGCGCGGGTTAGGTCCAGCGAGGCCCCGAATGGCTGGCTGCTGGTGGAGGAACCTTCGACTCGACGTTTCGGCTGGGTGAAGGCCGACGCAATCGCGCGCTTGCCGCTGCTCTGACGCTGGGCGCGACCGGGCGCAGCAAGTCGGTGACCCGAGCAGCAATTCCGTCGTTTTGGGTGTTCCACTCAGCACCCAGTCAAGCTAGGTTCGCCGCATGAAACATGACGCCAAGCTCCGACGACCCCGCTTCGTACGCGCGGGTTTCACCCTGATCGAACTTCTCGTGGTAATCGCGATCATCGCGATCCTCGCTGGAATGTTGTTGCCGGCCTTGGGGAAGGCCAAATTGAAGGCCACCGGCGTCGCTTGTATCAGCAATCAAAAACAGTTGGTGCTCGCCTACCTGATGTACGCCGGGGACTCCAACGATCGGTTGGTTAATTTCCTCCAGCAGGTTAATTCTGCTCGGGAGATTCCTTGGCGCTACGATCCGCCTCCGGTGATGCCGACTTTCCCGACCGGAACGAGTGCGGAAAAGAAAATCCAGACGGTGATCGAAAAAGGCTACGAACAAGGCGCGCTGTACAAATATGCCTCGAGTCCGGGGATCCTCCATTGCCCAGGCGACAGCCGGATCCGGCTGCGAGCCGGCAAGGGATATACCTACGTGAGCGTGTCGGGCGTGGGCACTTTAAATGGCGAAGCACCGGAACTGTACAAACTGACCGCTTTGACCCATCCCAGTGACCGCTTCGTTTGGATCGAAGAAAACGATCCTCGCGGAGAGAATTTGGGTTCCTGGATCATGAACCAAGGGAAGCCGGAAACGGATTTTCGCGGGGCTCAATTGATTGATTCAACTGCTGTTTTCCACGGCAATGCCAGCACCTTCAATTTTGCCGATGGTCATGCCGAGTCGCACAAATGGGTTGACCCGGCGATGATCAAATACTCGGCGAGCATGGATCAAAACAAGTTCAGCGCCGCGCCGAACGACACCAAGGCGCCGAACGATGTGAAATGGTTGGCGCGCCGCTATCCCTCGAAGATCAATCCTTGAACCGGCGCCGTTAGAGACGAAGCAACGAGTCGCTCTTCCGAGCCGCACCCCACGACCGGAAGGACGATCAAGTCTCCTTACGTCGGCTCGTGCCGGCGACGACCACTTGCCTCAGGCAATTGCAGACGCCGCTTGACCGGACCCAACTTGCCCGGGAAAACCACACATGCACTTTCCCTGTTATGGTCGGCTCAGACTCGCGCTGGGCATTCTGGCGATTGCTTTCCCCGCGCTTCACGCCGCCACTCCGGCGATCATCAGCTTCAAGAAACAACAACTCTCGGACCAGTTTTGGGCTGAGGGTGCGAACGTAGGCGACTTCAATAAGGACGGCGTGTTGGATGTGGTTTCGGGTCCGTACTGGTGGGCGGGCCCCGATTTTCAAAAGCGCCAGCAATACGCGCCCGCGGACGCAGCTTTTGAGCTTAAGTTGGGGCCGATCACGACCGTAAAAGTGCCGGGCTTTGAAGGCGTCTTGGGAACCAACAATGCCTACTCAAAAAACTTTCTCGCATTCAGTGGTGATATCAACCGCGACGGTTGGGACGACATTCTCATCCTGGGATTCCCTGGGGAAAAATCTTCGTGGTACGAGAATCCGAAGGGCGGCACCGCACTGTGGGCCGAGCACGTCGCAATCGACGTGACGGACAACGAATCACCGACATTTCTCGATCTCACCGGCGACGGAATACCGGAAATCGTTTGCGCCTCGAAAGGAAGTTATGGCTACGCGACTCCGGATCCGAAACAACCCACCGAGCCGTGGACCTGGCACGCGATCACGCCCAACAACAACTATCACAAATTCACTCACGGCATGGGCGTCGGCGACGTGAACGGTGATGGTCGAATGGATTTGCTGGAAAAAGACGGTTGGTGGGAACAGCCGGTTTCGCTCGCCGGTGACCCGGTGTGGACCCTACATCGCTGGCCTTTCGGCGTCGGCGGCGCGCAGATGTTTGCCTACGACGTCAATGGAGATGGCCTCAATGACGTCATCACTAGCCTATCGGCGCACGGGTACGGGCTCGCTTGGTTCGAGCAATATCGCGAAGGAAATGAGATCAAGTTCAAGGAACACACCTTCATGAACAAAGAGCCCAGCGAGAACCGTTACGGGGTAAAGTTCTCGCAGCTCCACGCCGTGGATCTCATCGACGTGGATGGCGACGGGCTCAAGGACATCGTCACCGGAAAACGGTTCTGGGCGCACGGCCCCGCGGGTGACCCGGAGCCAGGCGCGACGCCCGTGTTGTACTGGTTTCGCCTCGTGCGAAATCCGGACCACTCGGTGGATTTTGTTCCTTACCGGGTGGACGACGCCTCCGGGGTCGGCACTCAGGTGGTGGCACGAGACATCAATGGTGACCGTGCTCCGGATCTGATCGTGGGAAACAAGCGCGGGGTATTTGTGTTCACCCAGCAGCGAAAACCGGCCACCGCCGAGGAGTGGAAGAACGCCCAGCCTACGCCTCTGCAGCCCTGATTGAGGGCGGCAAATGATTGAGCTGGGAGCGCAAGGGGCCTCGCCCGCCTGTTGACACTCTGTCGGCAGTGTTGCTTCGGGGCACGCGACCCTCGCGGCCAGTTGAGCACGCGGCACCGAATCGAACCGCGCCGGACTCCACTTGCGCGGACGCCAACGCCGAGGGCGTCGTTGGCAACGCCCGGGGGCGGGCGTGCTCCCCAAATCGACTTGCCCGCAAAATACTTTTGACAGCTAGGCCTATCTTCCGGCATTGCTTGTCCCGCTTCGGGAAACCGAAGCAGCTCATCTAGAGTGGCTGAGGGAACGGCCCGCAGACGCCACGGCAACCGGTCGAACGGCAGTTCGATGACCAGGTGCCAAATCCGGTCGAGATTTCGGAAACGAAATCCGGCAAAGATGAGAAGCGCAGGTCCGGCTTTCCGAACCCCTTCTCGTCCGACGGGAAGGGGTTTTTGCTTTCTCCTGACCTCGTTCGCTCCGGGTGAGCCTGAGTTGCGTCCCGATCGGGCGTGATTCGTCCACGACGTTATGAGCCATAGCCAAGGATTCATGAAAGCGCTGAAGTGCCGCGAATGCGGACACGAGTACGCGCTCAGCGCCACCCATGTGTGTGAGTTCGATTTTGGGCCTCTCGAAGTCGCCTACGATTACGATCGGATCAAAAAGGCACTTACCCGCGAAGTGATCCGCTCACGGCCACAAACGATGTGGCGCTACCGTGAACTGCTGCCAGTTGCGGGTGAACCCACGGTCGGCAGCCAAGTCGGCTTCACTCCGCTGGTAAAGGCTGATCGGCTCGCCAAGCGATTGGGAATCCGGGAGCTCTACGTCAAGAACGACGCGGTCAATTATCCCACGCTGTCCTTCAAAGACCGAGTCGTCAGCGTTGCCTTAAGTCGGTCCGTCGAGCTGGGCTTCAAGACCGTAGCCTGCGCTTCGACGGGGAATCTGGCCAATTCGGTCGCCGCCAATGCCGCCGCGGCTGGCCTCAACTGCTACGTCTTCATTCCCCATGATCTCGAGCAAGGGAAGGTTATCAACTCGCTCGTTTACGGAGCCAATGTCATCGGCATCCGCGGGCATTATGACGAAGTGAACCGGCTCTGCGCGGAGATTGCCGGCAAATATGGCTGGGCCTTCGTGAACGTGAACATGAGGCCCTACTACGCCGAAGGCTCCAAAAGCATGGGCTTTGAAATCCAAGAGCAGCTTGGGTGGCGCGTGCCGGAACACACCGTCGTGTGTATGGCCTCGGGATCGCTGCTGACCAAGATTCACAAGAGTTACCAGGAGTTCGCCAAACTGGGCCTCGTGCCGGAGTCACCTTGGAAAATTCATGGAGCTCAGGCTTCCGGCTGCAACCCCATTACGCAGGCCCAGAAAGTGGGGCTGGATTTCTTCAAGCCGCAAAAACCAAACACCATTGCGAAATCGCTCGCCATCGGAACGCCGGCCGATGGTTTTTACGCCTTGCGAGTCATGAAAGAAACCGGTGGGCACGGCGAAGATGTGACCGATGACGAGATTCGTGCCGGAATTCGCCTGCTCGCTGAGTGCGAGGGAATCTTCGCGGAGACGGCGGGCGGGGTCACGGTCGGCGTTGCGCAAAAGCTCATCGCGCAGGGCAAGATTCCGGCGAATTCCAGCGCCGTCCTCTGTATCACGGGTAACGGCCTCAAAACGCTCGACGCCGTCGCCGGGCATGTGGGCGAAACTCGCGACATTCGTCCGAGCCTGCGCGAATTTGAAGCGCTCCGTGTGGCGGATCACCCGGAGTTGATTGGAGCCTAACGCGGTTTAAGGATTGTTCTATGGTACGTATTTCCATTCCTCCCACGCTGCGGCGATTCTGCGGCGACGAAGACAGCATCCAGGTTGAGCCCGGCACCGTGGGCACAGCGTTCGATCAATTGCGGGTCCGATTCCACGGCGTTCACGAGCGACTCTTCAACCCCGATGGCCACCTCCGAGGATCGGTTCTCGTATTCGTGAACGAAGAAGACATTCGGTTTCTCCGCGAGCATGAAACGCCCCTTCAATCGGGCGATGAAGTCACGATTATCCCCGCGTTCGCGGGCGGCTGACCTACTTGCGCCACTCTCAATTGTTGGTGGCGGCTTGCATCTACCGAACAACTTCGCGAATCATTCTCATCTCACAAACATGTCCGTTCACGTACGTATTCCTACTCCGTTGCGAAAGCTCACTCGCGAGCAAGAAGTCGTGGAGGTCGCGCCTGGCACGATTGGCGCGGTGATCGCCGAATTGCAGAGTAAATTTCCCGGCATCAAAGAACGCCTCGTAGATGAAGCCGGGCAGGTCCGCCGTTTCGTCAATGTTTACGTCAACGAGGAAGACATCCGGTTCCTCCAAAACAACGAGACACCGACCAAAGATGGCGACGAGGTGAGTATCATTCCCGCGATCGCTGGCGGATAACCTCTGGACTCCCTTTTCTCTCTTCTATGCCCTCGCGTAAACCCAGCTCCAGCCGCAAGTTCCAGCGCACTCAAGCACGGCGGCTGTGGCTGATGTACCCGCTGCGTCTGATCAAGCAACCCGTCATCTGGGAGCTCGGTCACAAGTTTGAGCTGGTGACCAACGTGCGACAGGCCAGCGTCACTGACGAAATCGGGATTGTGTGCCTGGAGTTAGAGGGCGCTCCCGCGGAGGTCGAAGCGGGCGTCAAGTGGCTGCGGAAGCTCGGCGTCAACGTCGAACCGGTGGAGCTCAACGCCATCGAATCCTGAGGGCGTAAAGCCTCGCCCCGACTCACCAGTCACCTTCCAGGCGCCGCCGCACGGTCACCAGTCCCATGCCCATGCCATCGAGTTTCGTGGTGAAGAACGGCTCAAAAAGTTTTCCCGGTCCTTCTGGAGGCAAACCCACCCCAAAATCCCGCACGCTCAAACAGACCGCACTTTCACCTTCTGCCTCGGTCCGGATGGCAACTCGCCGGGCTGTCGCTCCTGGGGCGTCCAACGCATCGAACGCGTTCATAATGGATCAATTCCATTGGTTCAGTCCACCGAACCGTATTGAAGCACTCGGATCGCTTGTGTGCATGGCTCAGGCCGCGGACGCCGGTAGGACACCGCGCGCGACGCGTCTCCTGCTCTTCCTGGCCGCCGGCGCCTTGGGATCGTTCACCTCGGCTACCCACAACAAATGGGAGCCGATGGACTACCGACCCATCTAATAACGCGGCTCGGAACGGTCGGCCCGGGGTCAACAGTTCCGATACGGGTTATTCGGTCACCGCTTCCACAGTTGCCTGGGTCGCTTCATAATTGATTTTCCACTTGCGTCCGCCAGTCAGTCCCTCGCCCGTAACGGTATCGAACGAGCCACTACGGCCACCGCCCCAGCGGAGCACGGTGAATTTCACGCCGAGTGGCGGCTGGTAGCCATTGCGGAGACGGAGATTGAGGCGGCCCGCCAAGCCCGGACCGGCATTGACGAACAGTTCGTCGTAGTCCACGCCGGCCGTCGCCGCGCCCGCGATGTCGAGATGGGTCACGCAGGTCGCACTCAGGCCAAAACTGGCGGCAGCGAGCTTGGCGATTTCGTTGCCGGGAGCGGCGATCTCCAGCTCGCTAGTGCCGCTGAGGTTCAGGCTCCGCAAGGACTCCGCGCCGGTTGTGTTGCCCCGGAAAACGCCGCCGCTGATTGTCGCGCCGCCGCGGAGCACACCGCCGTTCAGCCAGAGCAATCCAGCGGTCTGGAGGATCGGGTTGTTGTTGTCGAGCTGCAGCCGGCCGGTACGTAGTTCGATGGTACCGGCGTTGGTAATCTTGCCAGCAATGGTGGTTTGGCCGTCACCGGCGGACTTGAGCAGCGTGCCTTCGTTAACGAGCGGAATGGTGCGCGAGTCGATGAATTCATTGTCGTTGCGGAACTCGAGCGTCGCACCGGCCCGGTTGAAGAAGCGAGGCGTGTCGCTGACCACGAGCTGGCCTTCGTCCTGCACGATGATGTGGCCGAAGTTTTCGAAGGTGCGCGTATGCTTCAAGACGACGTAATTGCTCCAGCCGGTCACGCCGAATACGCGGTTGGTGCCGGCGCCGATGAAGGTGACGTTTTTGATCAGCACCAGCTTCTGCATGGTTAGGGTGCCGTCCCCGCCCACTTCGCCGTCATTCAC
>DLVS01000438.1 GCA_003445095.1 Verrucomicrobiales bacterium | reverse complement strand
ACGTACACATTACCGCTTTTGCATTGTCTAACTCGGTCTTGCGCGTGTTAAGCGAGTTCATGGATTCGGGTGGGGGCGTTTTTGCCACGGGCGATCACCAGGATCTGGGAGCCAACCTGAGTGGGAAGGTGCCGCGGGTGCGCAGTATGCGACGCTGGACGTACAACTACGACCTGGGCTACGAGGAGTACGACCCGAACTCAGGAGACGGTCCTCCGGTCTATGGCTCCTTCCGCCATGATACTTTAGTGGCTGGGCACGATGAGGAATTCACTTTCGACGACCAATCAGACGATATTCCTGCAAAGATTCAGCCGAAGATCTACAGCATTGGAAACCGCTATTTCTCTTGGCGCTATCCGCATCCGCTGCTTTGCAGTCCCGCCGGGGTGATCGGTGTGTTACCCGACCATATGCATGAGGGCGAGTGTGTGGTTCCCACCAACTTGGGGAAGTCTTATACCTTTGACGGTTACCACTTCACCGAGTTCCCCTCCGGCAGCGACGGACAAGTCGTTCCCGATGTCATCGCGAACGGCCAGGTCTTCGCTCATACAACTGACAATACTGGGATCAACGGGATTGTAGATGTGGAATCGAAAGCGAAGGAATTTGGCTGCATCGGCGCGTACGACGGCCACTGGGTGGGGGTGGGGCGTGTGGTGGTGGACTCGACCTTTCACCATTTCGTGAACATCAACGTCATCGCTTCGGGAGCCAATTCCCCTGATCCAATCAAACAGGTCGGATTCGCTTGGTCGGCGGAAGGGCAGGGCCACTACGATCAGATCCGCGCTTACTGGCGCAATATTGCCGTGTGGCTCGCGCGCCCGGAGACGAAAACGAAAATGTTTAACCGCACGTTCTGGGCAGCGCGATGGGATTCTCAGCTTCGCATGGCATCAACTAGTATCGGGCGCCGGAAGATGACCTGGGACGACCTGTTGATGTACGGCGGCTCGGTGCGGGCGACCGTGGCGAGGTTGGCGACGCCTTGCTTGAGTGTGGATTGGTATTTTGCTTGGGAGAATCCCCTCGCGAAATATCCTTGGTGGGTAAAACTGACGTTGCCTGACCCGCCGCCGTGGGAGCTCAGTCGGGTGTTTATTAATCCACAAGAATATATCAATGCGGCTTACGCGAGTATGATGGCAGAACTAGTGCGGGTAACTCCGGGACGCGATGCCCGGTTCCGTGACGAGTTGGACAAACGTCTTCCGCCAGTTGTTCGTAAAGGAATGGCCAACGCGGCCCGCAGTGCCGTTCCCGAATACACGGCACGCCTCCAGCAGACCCAGCGGCTGATAACCGATATTCGCGCCGCGTCGCGGAAGGGAGGCAAATAGCGTGGCCATTCCCAGTTTCTACTTCACGCTGTTCAAAAAGTTTCAAGTGCTCGGGCATGTCCCGGCAGGCACGAATCATGGAGCCGGGGTCGGCGGGTTCAACCTGAACCAACCTGCCGCGATCTTTGGTTCGTCCGGCACGGGGACCCTCCTCGGCACTTCAAATAATCCGGCCGACAGCCCGCTTTGGGCAGTGCTCAACTCCCGGGCGATGGGGAACGATCCTTTCACGCCCGTGAACGTAGGTGGGAACTCCTGGCCGACGATGCCGGCCGGCACACCCGCATCGTGGACGGAGTTTCAAGTGAGCGCGCCGGCGCCGAAACTCGTGGATGTGTTCGGCGACTGGATTAGCGCGGGCAAAGTGAATGACATTCCCACCGGCGTGTTGGGACAAGTGCCGCCGCCGATCCAGAAACCTCGCGGCGGCCTCACGCTGTTCGTGTGCAACTTGTCGGGCGACGATGGCACGCAGCCGATCCCCGATAACTACTGGGCCACTTCCCTGATATTCCTGGTGGATCCGATGACTGGGTCGATCGTGAACCCCTCACAATTGGCCGCGACGAAGGAATACTACCTGACGGCGATCGTGGGCAATCGTGGCGCGACTGGCGGCGGCCGATACTTGGCCGGCGGCGGAACTAAAATTGAGTGCGAGGCCTGGGTGATGGTTTGGAACACCGGTTTCAGCCCTGCGGTCCGGCTGCCGGCACTCGCAAATCTCGACCTCGGCGAGAAGCAGCCCATTTATGAGGTCTATTTTCTAAAGCCAGGTACTTATGAGGTGGTCGGCTTTCGATTGCCGGTGCAAACCGTCTTCGACGGCTTAGTCAAAGCGATCGAGGACGCGGCGGTGGACCTAGGCGGCCTGACGGCCGAGGAATGGATTCACTCGAAGAACGCACACCTTTGCGCGAAGGTTATGATCCGACACGCGGACCAAGGATGGCCCGCACCGAGCGACACTCCTTTGCAAACGCGACGGGTCGCCCAGAAGAACCTCGCCCCGTTCAGGGTAGACCTCACCGTGGATGAACCCGATCCGAATATCGAATGGACGCACTTCATGCTGGGCGAAGCCGCCCGTAGTCTCGGCCCGGATCGCCGAGCGGGCTGGCACTTCCTCTCGATTCAGGATCGCACTCGCGGTGAGCCGCTCGGGCTTTACCTCGCGATTCCCCGCAAATCGTTCGCGACGATGGTGGACGCGGGCAGAATTCGGGGCTTCAAGATTCTCGAAAACGGGCCCACTTCGCCGATGCCCGACGCTGTTCTATTGAAGCGGGTCGCCAAGCGAAACAGGATTCCCATCCGGCCGCTGGGGGACCGACGGTTCCTCGCTGCGTCACTGGGAATTGAGTATCGGCGGTCGACCATCAAACCGGGGCTGCTGGGTGTGATCGAGGTCATCCAACGCACGGCGGCGCCCGTCTTGGATCTAAAGAATTACAGCTATCGGATTGAGACGCCGATAGCGGGTGGGTTCACGCTAGAGTTGCAAGCGACGAAAAAGGGAACTGGAACGCGCGATTGAAGGAATGGCCGCGTGGCGCAAACAAGTCCGCGGGTACCGTTGGCAGGGCACTTCCCATCACCACCGAAGTCCTACTTCGGATTTGCGGAGCTAGCTGCTCCCACTTGACGATGGTCCAGATTCAGGATCAGCGTCGCCTCCATCCAGTCGAACCAAGTCCATCCTGTCCTCGGGAGGACGACGCGCCAGGCTTTCTGGCGCGATGCAATGAAGTAACGATTCTAAGTCTGCCTCACACTCCTTATATGAAGTTCTGCCGAGTCCCCGTTGCTGCCGCGATCTCCGGCGCGCTGTTGTTGTTGCCAGCGCTCCTCCCAGCCGCCGAATCCGTAGATACCGCTCCTTCGGCCAGTCGCATCCGATCCGCGGCGACCGCGTTTCTGGACTCGCTGACGTCAGATCAACGGAAACAGGCAGTGTTTCCGCTGGACGATCCGGAGCGGAAAGATTGGAGCAACCTGCCGCACACCATCCATCCCCGAAAAGGCATCAGCCTGGGTGAGCTGTCGCCAGCGCAGCGGATCAGGGCGCACCAACTGATCCAAGCAGGACTCAGCAGCCAGGGCTATCTCAAGACCAGCGGCATCATGCAGCTCGACGAAGTGTTGTTGCACCTATCCGGCCAGGACAAGTCGGAGAAGCCGATGTTCGGGCTGCGTTATTACTGGCTCTCGTTCCTGGGCGAACCTTCGACTAACAAACCTTGGGGCTGGCAACTCGATGGTCATCATCTGGCTCTGAACTTCAGCCTCGTAAGAGAGGAGGTTGCGATGACTCCGACGTTCATGGGCGCCGATCCGCACGAGGTCCGCGACGGTCTCCACGCCGGCTGGCGTGTCCTCGGCGCCGAGGACGACAAAGGGCTCGCCTTGATGAATTCGCTTCGGCCGGAGCAACGGAAAAAGGCTTTGCTCAACGCCGCTGCTCCAGGGGACGTCATCACGGGTCCGGGTCGAGACAAGTCGCTCCAGAAGTTCGAGGGGCTTCCTTTCGGTGAGTTGGACGACGCGCAGAAAATGCTGCTCCTCTCCTTGGTGGACGAATACGTGCACAATTACCGCCCAGATCTCGCCACCCAACAATTGGACCGCATCAATCGGTCCGGCTGGGACAAAGTGTACTTCGCGTGGGCTGGTCCCCTGGGGCCCACCGAGGCGTATTACTATCGTGTTCACGGACCGACTGTGCTGATCGAGTTCGACAACAATCACGCGCCCGGGCGAACGGACGGTCCGATCAACCATATCCATTCAGTGTTCCGCGATCCCCAGAACGACTACGGCGAAGATTTGCTGAGGAAGCACCTCCAGGAAAACCACGGTCAGAAGAAGCCGTAGCGGATTGCTGCCGACAACCCAGGGACGCGCCAGGAACAATTGGTTCAGCCTGAACTCCAAAGTAGGATTGGGAAGCGCACGCCTGCCTGTGGGTCTGGGCGTCGCGCCCAGACCTTCGTCAACCGCTCTCTATGGGTCCGTCCCAATTTCCCACCCGCACAGGCGGACGCCAATTTCGGAATTCGAGTTCAGAGAGCCCGACGACCCATGGGCCGAGGTGCTTTCGAGATCAGACTCGAGCGGGTACAGTGAATCCGGGACGTCCTTCGGCCGCGAGTTGATTGTTCGCGGCGCCATTCTTCTCAAATCGCTCGGTGGTCGGATCCATGTGCAACAGTGCGCCTAACGTCACCGGAGTCTTGGCGAGGTCGACACCATTGGCCGACAGATGAGTCGTCATTCTGCCGACGGCATCGGCCATGGAGGCGTTCCCCTGGACTCGCTCTTTGAGAGCCCCGGGCGACAGATTCTCGCCCAGTCGGTAACTCACATTGCCCGTGTGGCACAACGCGCTGCTCAAGTGCCCCTCCAAGATATCCGCATTCAGCTTTTTGGGATCGCGAGCGCGGACGGCCTCAATGAAGTTCGCGTAGTGGTCGGCACCGCCTTTGAATCGCTTCACTTCCTGACCTGACGCGTCATAAGCGATGGCGCTGTCATAACTGGGAATCACCATTCGGCCATTCGCGCATTCCACCACGACGCCGATTTTGGATCCGCGGTAGTCGTCCATGTTGGCGTTCCAAAGCTTCGGATCTTGGAACTCCTTCGACTTCGGCAGCCCGCGGACTTCGAAAATCAGCGGCGCGTTTTTGTACCCGTGGTACACCACTTGAGTATTGGGGGTATTACCGTCATCGATGTAACCGAATCGGCCCCCGACACTGAACACCACCGGACTCACCGCTTCTTCGCCCAGGATCCAGCGGGCGATGTCCATTTGATGGATTCCCTGATTACCCAAATCTCCGTTGCCGGTCTCGAAGACCCAATGCCAATCGTAGTGCAGTTTCTGCCGCATCAGCGGATGGACCGGAGTGGGGCCGCACCACAGGTCGTAATCAATCGTCGCTGGGACCGGTGTGGGCGCGGTGACTTTTCCGATGCTTTGGCGCGGCTTGTAACACAACCCGGTAACGAGCTTGATGTCGCCGAGGTTTCCCGCGCGCACCCACTCGACCGCTTCGCGCAGGCCCGGATTTGAGCGGCTTTGCGTGCCGGTTTGGACAATTCGATTGTATTTCCGCGCCGCGTTCACCAATTGCCGGCCTTCCCACACATTGTGGGAAACCGGCTTTTCGACGTAAACGTCCTTGCCCAATTGGCAGCCCCAAATGCCGATCAGGGAATGCCAGTGATTGGGGGTCGCGGTAGAAATGGCGTCGATCTCGGAGCTCTCCAACAACTTGCGGACGTCGGTGTACGTTTTGACAGGCGTGCCGGCGTCGGCCAGTCGCTGGGCTTCCTTGCCCATCACTTCTGAATCCACATCACACAAGGCCACGAGGCGGACGCCTTTGACTCCCTTGAAACCCGAGATGTGATCTTTGCCGCGGCCATTGAAGCCGATGACCGCAACCCGGATATCGCCGTTGGCCCCGATCACAGACCCAGGCGCGGGCGCCGACTCTGCTGAAAACAAGCGCGGGGTTGCGGCGAGCGAAGCTCCGGCCAGAGCCGAAGCGCGGAGGAAATCACGACGATTGGTTTTCATGGGACAAGGAGAGTTAACACTGGCCAGGCAGACGAATCAAGGAGTCGGGAGTTTCACCCATTCTTCAAATCGGGCCGGCAATTGAGCCGACGCGGTGTCACCCGGGTGGAACAGGAAGCGATAGCGGAAAGTAATGCTTTGGCCGGCGGGAATCTTGAGGTCCCCGGTGCCCTTCTCCTTCTTCTCGAAGTCGTGCACGCCGAACGGGTTCGCCGCAAACAGGCCGTAGTCACGCACGTGCCACCACGTCGGGAATCTTGGATTGGAGGGCCTGTCAAACAGAGCGACCCCGACGGTGTGACCGTCAACCGGCCCCGTATAATCGACCCACTTCGCTCGCTTGCCCCAGGTTTCTCCGCCGGTGAGCCCCTCCGAGTTGGTAATGTGACCTTCCCCTGGCGCGTCTTTGGGTTGCTTGAGGCGCATGGATTCAGCGAGGCGAATGGCCATCGAACCTTCCTTTGTGTCACCGAGCACTAAGTCTCCGTTGCTCGCAAAGATCGTGATCGTGAAATCCAACATCCGCCCCGGACCCGTAGGTGCATAAAATCGCATCGTTCGTTCATCCGAGGCGATGATCTTGCCGTCCTTGGCGATCCATCGGTTACGCGACGAGATGACTCCACTGTCAGTCCCCGACTTTAGTTCGGCGAAGGATTGATGGACCGTACGTCCGGCATCTTTTCCTTCGCTCCAAAAATCCACCCCGTTGGCCTCACCATGAGCCCACCAGAGCCCGCGATGATGTGGATGGTCCCGCTCTTCACCCGGTACCTCCTCCTGCGGCCAGCGCCGAGTAAAGTGCTCGTCTCCCGGGCCGAGGATCGGGAAAAGAAACGGCCGGGACACGTCGCGAAAGTTGTACGCGGTAAAGAGCTGACCGTTCAATTCGACGCGAATGACATTATTGGTTTCGTACACCTTGACCCCGCGGCTTTCAGCGGCCTGCCCCACTGTTCCAGCCATGAAGGCGGCGATCCCGAGACCAATGATAACTCGAAAGAGCAGGAGAGCACCACGTTTGGGTCTATTCCTGTCCGTCCCCCTCGGCGTGATCACCCGTTTGCACCAACGTTTTTCTCGATTCATGTCTTTGCTGCATTCCGTGCTTTCGATAGCGGTGTCAGCAGTGAGGGAGAGCATCATCAGTGCAACGTGTACCAATGGGGGACTCGCGGTCAACGTGGGAGGTAAGTCCCCCAATCATGAGCGAAAGATTGGGCAGGCGAGGTGTCGGCGAGCCAGGAGTGAAGCTAGGCGCGCGTGGCCACTGATTGGTGGAGTTGCCAGAATCCCTGAAACGCCCTGGACTGGTGGACGCTTCTTCGTGACCGAAAAATTCACACCCGCCGCGTCGCCTGAATCACGGGCGCGCCGCGGGAAGCTGCAAGAGCGACTTTTGCTCCTGACGCCGCAATACCGCTTCCAATTTTGGTACGTACATTTGGGTCTCCGCCGGAAGCCGACGCGAAATATCGTCAAAGCTCTTGCCCCCGGATCGCATGGTTTCCCGGACTCGACCTTCACCCGCGTTGTACGCGGCCACGGTCAGTCTCCAATCGCGGAACTTCAGGAATAAGTAGCGAAGGTAAGCGGCGGCAGTTCGAGCGTTCTTTTCCGCGTCCTTGCGTTCGTCGTCCGGTCGCAATTTCAACCCCAACGACTGCGCGGTCGCAGGCATCAGTTGATAGAGGCCCACCGCGCCGACTGGGCTTTGCGCCTCTGGATTGAAATCCGATTCAACCTCGGCCAGCCAGACCAGTTCGGTCGGTACCCCTTCCTGAGAAAACAAAGGTTTAAGCCGAGGGACCCAAGCCGCCGCGCCTCGAGAGACGGGTGCCTTGGCGACTTGCACGGTCCACGCCCGGCGTTCCTGGACCGGCGTGGGATTGGGTCGTTTTGGCGGCGGTTTCCCCGGCTCAACTTTCGGCGCAGGGATATCCACCAGTAACTCGTCCGCGACATCGAAATAGTCCATCCGCGGTCGGAGCCAACCGGCGTAAGGTCGGGTCTGTGGCAGCGTCTCCAGCAGCGGAAGCAAGGTTTGGGCTGTGTCCCGAAACCGCGCGAGGTCGAGGACGTACTGGCCCTCGAACTGTTCCTGCAATCCCCGAAGGAGCTTGAGGGCTTCGTCGTGGTCAAAGTGATCTGCCAACGCTTGAAGCTTGTCCGCATCGAGATTCTCCGCGGCCCATTCCTCGCCCGCCCGAAGCAAATCATTGAGGTTCACCTGCGGCGTCTGCGCCAGCGCCAACACAGGAATCCCGCCCATCAGCCGCATGAATCGCCGCAAGGATTGAGGCTTCATGGCTGCGTTTGCCTTAGTCCGAGTCACTCCTTCTTCGCCGCCTTCACTTCGATGTGCAGGTCACGAAGCTGGCGCGCGCTGACTGCAGCGGGAGCCGCCGTCATCAAATCCACGCCCTTGGCGGTTTTCGGGAACGCGATCACGTCGCGAATGTTTGGCGTTCCACACAGGATCGCCATCAAGCGGTCGAATCCCAAGGCGATACCCCCGTGCGGCGGAGCGCCGTAGCGGAACGCCTCCAGGAGATACCCGAACCGGAGCTGGGTTTCCTCAGGCGGAATGGCGAGAATCTTTTCGAAGATCGTTTTCTGGACTTCCGGCTGGTGAATTCGAATGGACCCGCCGCCCAATTCGACGCCGTTGACCACGATGTCGTAATGTTGGCCGCGAACTTTCTTGGGGTCCTGCTCCAACAGCGGAATATCCTCCGAAACGGGCGCAGTGAACGGATGGTGACTCGAGTACCAGCGATTCAATTCCTTGTCGTAGCTGAGCAGCGGAAAGTCCACCACCCACAGGAAATCGAACCGGTTCGGGTCGATGGCCAGCTTCCCCTGTGCTTTCAGGACGTCGGCGCAATAAAGTCGGATCTTGCCCAGGATTTCGCAGGCGTTGAGCCATTGGTCGGCCGCGAACAGGATGAGGTCACCCTCGGTAATCGCCAGTTTCGCCGTGAGTGCCGCCTTCTCCGCTTCCGCGAAGAACTTCACAATGGGCGATTTCCATTCGCCGTTCTCGACCTTGATGTAAGCAAGTCCCTTCGCGCCGAAACTCTTCGCGTACTCGGTCATGGTTTCGATCTGACCTTGGGTAGCGCCGGCGAGACCTTTCGCATTCATCGCCTTCACGACACCGCCGCCGGCAATCGCGCCCGCGAATACCTTGAAGCTGGAAGCGCGGAACTCCTCGGTGAAGTCCACGAGTTCGAAACCGAACCGGGTGTCTGGCTTGTCAATGCCCCACCGATTCAGTGCCTCCAAATAACTGACTCGCCGGAAGGGCGTTGGGATGTCCAGGCCCAGCGCAGTTTTCCAAACCTTCGTCAACAGCCCCTCAATCAGTGAGTAAATATCCT
>DLVS01000727.1 GCA_003445095.1 Verrucomicrobiales bacterium | reverse complement strand
TTGAACCCGGCCAACGCCGTCCTATACCACGGCACCAACGACCTCGTGCTCACCTGCGCCGGTATCGAAGGCTTACAGTTTACGGTCCAAGCCAACTCGATGACCGATGAGAAGGGCAACCGCGTGACACCCGCCAACCCGGTCATCGTCTCCCTCGATCAGGTCCATCACGATGATGTGCCCATGCCGATGCCCGACGGTGTGGCCCCACCGTTCGCGTGGACCTTTCAGCCGGGCGGCGCACACTTTGATCCCGAGCGGCCGGTCAAAGTCGAGTATCCCAACATGAGCGGCCTGGCCCCCGGCTCGATCGCGTACTTCCTCAGCTTCAATCACGACACCGAACGTTTTGAGATCGTGGCGAGCGGGAGCGTGACGCCCGACGGCTCCACCATCGTGACTGATCCTGGCTCGGGAATCACGATCTCCGGATGGGGCTGCAACTGCCCGCCGTACTCAGTAACCGGCGATTGCGATCGCGGACCCGAACCTGAGCCGGATCCCCAAGATGGGTCCGGCGACGGCGGTGCGCCCGATGGTGGTGACATAGGTTCGGACGGTTCGGGCGATCAGGGGCCAGCCAACGACGATGATTGCCCGCCTGAAGATCAGGGCTGCCAGTGCGAAACTAAGATACCCACCGACCCAATTCACCTCTTCTCGGGGGAGATGTATCTCGATGTCGAGGATCTGAAAATCCGTGGTCGCGGCCTGGATTTCATCTGGACGCGAAACTACCGCTCGAAAATCGGCTTCAATACGACGATGGGTAATGGATGGGACTACTCCTATAACATTTTTCTCGAACCGGAAGGGACCAATTATTTCATCTGCAATGGACGAGCGCGAAAGGATCGTTTCTGGCGTCGATCCGATGGCACCTGGGCCAGGACTGAATTCTTCCAGTCGCTGACTTCCAATCCCGATGGAACCCTCACGATGGTCCTCGCCGATCAACTGAAGTGGCATTTCCGGCCGTTCGATGGATTCCCCTCCCAAGGCAAGATTTCGGCCATCGAGGACCGCAACGGGAACACGATGCGCTTTGCGTACGATGATCAGGGGCGCTTGATCAGAGTGATAGACACCCTCGACCGGCAAATCCGAGTTGACTACAACGACGATGGATTCATCAGTCGCGTGACGGACTTCGCTGGGCGTTCGGTCCGGTATGAATATTACTCAGCCGGAGAGCCAGACGGGGGCCCCGGGGACCTCAAGTCGGTCACGTCGCCCGCCGTGATCGGTACCCCCACGGGCAACGACTTTCCCAATGGCAAGACGACCACTTACACCTATTCCACCGGACACGGTGATGATCGCCTGAATCACAATCTCCTCACGGTGACTGACGGGCGACGCAACGACCTCGCGGACTCCACCTTCGGTCAGGGCCCGTTTGTCACGAACGTCTATTCGACCGAATCAGATCCCGGAAAGGTTAATTACGATCGCGTCATCCGGCAGATCTGGGGCGGGGGTATCATCGATCTCACCTACGTCCGGCTTTCCCAGGCGTTGCCCGAGAACAATCTGGCGGTGTTGAAAGTCATCCTCAATGACCGCATGGGAAACGTGAAGGAGATGCTCTACGACCGACGAAATCGACTGGTGATCCGCCGGGAGTATACCGGACGCGCCAATCCGAATGCTCCGACCACTGAAACGGCTAATCGGCCAACTGGGAGAATTCGGGACACGGATCCTCCGTTCTTCGAGACGCGCTACGTTTGGAACGTCGAGTCTTTGATCCGCATGGTGACCCACCCCCGAGGCGACAAAACGATTTACACCTATGAATCGGATCGCAATGCCGACGCACCTCCGCGCCTCCGCGGCAACCTTCGACACCTACGTCGCCTGCCCGCCTCAAAGGACCCCGATATCGCCGCCCTAAACGACCAAGCCGTCATCGTCGAGGAATTCGACTATGACAGCGACCACTCCGGCGGCGGGTGCTGCGGATTCAATTTTGTCACCCGCCACCGGGATGGTCGGGGCAATATGACAACCCATAACTACGACGATCACGGCAACCGAATCCGAACTGAGCATCGCATCGCTGGCATCGTGGAGCTGTTCGAGTATAACGTCTTCGGCCAACTGACCGCCCATGTGCTTCCGGAGAACGGAACCGGTCACCGGCGCCGGGATGAGTTATTTTATTACGCGGCCGGATCGCAACGCAGTTATTTGCAGCGGCGCGTCGTTGATTCCGCGCATTTCGCACTGACCACTACCTTCGAATACGATTCCGTAGGGAACGTGATTCGCGAAGTGAATCCGCGCGGCTACGACCGACGATTCGTCGTCAACGCCTTGGATCAGGTCATCCGCACTGTCTCACCCGAAATTAGTGCCCCGTCGCGAGTTCGGTACACCAACGATTTCTACTTTGACGCCAACAACAATCTGGTCCGCGTCGAGCGTCAAAACTGGATCGACTCCGGGGCGGGCCCAGTTCAGTCCCCGGAGAACCCCACTTGGACCACGCTCCATAGCTACGAAATCCTCAATCACCGGATTCGAACGGCACAGGAAGCCGAACCAGATCGTTTTGTCGCCACCGAATACCGTTATGACGCCAATCGCAACCTGACCTTCGCTCGGCTCGGGGAAGCCGTGTCCGGGCGCCAGTCGGACAACGTAGTTCGAACAATTTATGACGAGAGAGATCTGCCGTTTCGGGTCACTCGAGGCGACGGTGGGCCCACTCCTTCGACGACCCAAATCGACTATGACCTGAACGGAAATCGCAGTCGGATGTGGACGGGGCTTGAGGATGACCCGCGCCGCACGGACTTCCTTCACGACGGCTTCAACCGGCTAGCGTTGGAAACCGATCCCATGGGCAATGCCACGCGAAGCCATTTCGACGCCAACGGAAATCTCGTCAACGAGGTTGTCACCGGCGAATTGGAGGACGTCCCGGGCAGCGTCCGCAACGTTCGCTTGCGCCAGCACTGGCTCCGGTATGATTTCATGAACCGTAAAGTCCGAGAGGATCACGCCTTTTTCGATTACGGAACCGGGGCGCCAATCGGGGACGGCGCGGCGACAACTCAATATCGTTATGCGGGCACCTCAGACCTGGTGGAAGTGGTGAACGACAACAACCACGCGACCACGATGGCCTACGACACTGCCAATCGCCTGCGCGTACGCACGGACGCCAAGGGCAATACGATCACCTTCACCTACGATGCTGCTAACAACGTGATCCAACAGGATGAGCTCGAGAAACACGATCTCCGTCTTCCTGACGAGCTTTTCGTGACGACTTATGGGTACGATGCACTCAACCGGCTCGCCACGGTCACGAATTCGGTCGGTAGCGTGACTCGCTATGGCTTCGATCCTAAAGGCAACCAGACCGTGCGCATCGATGCTCTCGGGAATGTCGTTCATGATGAATGGGACGGCCTCGACCGATTGGTTCGCACTATCCGCGAGATGCGCGAAGGCGGAATTGGAACCGGCGCTTTGATCGGGCAGATTGTCACACGCCAGACCTGGGACGACAGCTCTCGCCTGACCAGCCAGATCGACGACAACGGCAACGCCACCACCTACCTTTACGACGGGCTGAACCGAAAGTTCGCTACGGTGATGGCGGACGGCACAGGCCTGACGAACCGACTCGATCCGCATGGCAACATCGTTGAGACCTGGGACGCCAACGGCAGCTATTGGACCAGCCACTATGACGGCAACGACCGTTTGGTTGGCCGTGACATCGTCCCCGGTCCTGGGGTCGCCAAGACGACGACGTTTGAGCGATTTGCCTATGATGGGCTCTCGCGACTGGTCCGAGGCGAGAATGACGCGTCAGTAGTGACGCGGGCGTTCGATTCGCTATCTAGAATCACCTTGGAATCTTTGAATGGTCAGAGGACCACGACGCTTTGGGACGGAGTCGGAAATCTAAGCTCCTGCGCCTATCCTGGAGGGAGACTGATCCAACGCACGTTCGACGCACTGGAGCGTCCCAGCGCAATTTCCGATCAAAGCGGGATTCTTGCGACCTACGATTACGTCGGCCCTACGCGCGTCGCGCGGCGTAGGTATGCCAACGGCACGTTAGCGGAATACAACTATGACGGGATTGAAGGCTCGCCCAACCAACTCGGGGATTTCGGGTCCCGCAAGGTGATAGGCATCCGCCACATACGAATTCCCGACGGCGCGGTGCTGGACGCTCGGTCCTACAAGTGGGACCGCGAAGGCAATAAGCTCGAAGAGCAAGAGTTGCACGGCACCGATATCGCGAGGACCTATTCTTATGATTCTGTAGGCCGATTGAGGCGATCTGCGAGATCCGAACTCCTCAAACCATCCCAAGAAGTTGAGTACTTCTTCGACGGCGTCGGCAATCGTATCAGGGTTACCGGCGGCGAAGCGCCCGGGATATATCAAATGGATAGATCAGTGCCTGAACCGGCGGATTTCGTGATGAATCAGTACACCAGCACGCCACTCGAAAAACGCAACTATGACCCCAATGGTAACCTCATTCAGGTGCAACGGGGAACAATCCTCCAAAAGCGTCTTACCTGGAACTATCGCAACCAACTTACCGAACACCGAGATGCAATAACGGACGCTCGCAACATTTACGCATACGACGTATTTGGCCGGCGGATCCAAAAGCAATTTTCTGGTGGTGAGCAACTGACGGTCCGCCTCTTCTATCACGGCTGGCAGGTCATTGAGGAAGAGGATCAAGAGTCGGCGGCCCAGGCGACCTACGTTTACGGCAACCAAATCGACGAGGTGCTGACGGTTAGGTATCGAGGGGAAGATCTGTTTGGGCATGAGGACCAACTTTCCAGCCTGCGATTGGTAACCTCGGCGTCCGGTCGAGTCCTGGATCGTATCACCTTCGGCGACTACGGCAGTCGCCTGGTTCAGAATGAGGATTCCGGAACACCGACATTTCTTGGACAGCGGCGAGGCTTCACTGGGGCTGAGTATGATCAGGAAATAGGAGCTTCTTGGCTAAGAACTCGTCATCTAGACGAAGTTCATGGAGTCTTCTGGTCGCGTGACTGGCTGGGACTTTGGGGCGATCCGAGCCAAATTGGACACGGGCAGGTCTATTTAGGGAACAGACCTACGAGCCGAATTGACCCTTTTGGGCTTGGGTATTGCGGCGAACAGACCGGCTGCGCGGGTTATGTCTGGGATTCTCTTGGTGAGTCTTCAAAGAATTGCGGAAATTGGCCTGAAAAGGATCCGCGGGCGACTTGCTATGGCTCTTTGGCGATGGCCCAAGTGCACCAATGTTCCGGCGGAGCTTCGGCGCATCTATTTACAGTGAGTGGAGATCGAGAGCGGCCTAACAGTGACGAGGTCTCGAAGAAGAAGGGAACTTGGGATTATTGTTGGCTCGACACCACCGGCAGATGGAACTGCCATGGTGAACCCAAGGGGTGCGTCACGATCGGCTACAAGAAGAAATGCTTTTGGCCGACCCCACAGACGCAAACGACGGACGATCCGGGGCTGCGCCCGTATCCACTGACACGCTACTGCGTGATCTGTAAATAGGTATCACATTATCAACATTAATTATGAACGTATGTAATGTAAGAGCATGCATCCTACTGTATATAGTTCTTCATCCTCTATTTTAAAGATTCGCAACAGATTTGTAATCGCATTGGCCTTGTTCTGCAGTGTTGGTGTCGCGAACGCCCAGCTTGACAACCACTGGACTGTCAGTGTCCTCGGGCAAACCGTACCGGTGAACAATGACGGTAGCTTTGTTATTTCGAATATTTCGGCGCCGGATCAGTTTGGGCCGGGAGGACCTGGAACCTTGCCAGATTTCGTCGGCGATGACTTTGTTCGAGTGCGCGCCGTCCGTGTCGTCGGGGGCGTCAACCAGTATGCCTTCGGGGAGTTCTTTCAGGTTCGACAAGGCCAGCGAATTCGGATCGCGGATCTCACGTTCACCGACATCCCTCCACGACAACCAGAACGTATCAGTATTCTGGAGAACTCCGGTCCCGTACCGGTGGGAGGCGCCCGACGGCTTCGGGTCATGGCCAGGTATTCCGACGGCACAACCAATGAGATCACGAGCCGGACAGCGTGGACGACCTACCGCGTCAGCAATCCAGCCGTAGCCGTGGTCTCCGTGGACGGCGAGGTCGCTGGGAAATTGCCGGGGACGGTCTTCGTCACCGCGATGAATGAAGGGGCCTCAGCGGTGGCTCGGGTCCGCGTTGCGTCAGACCTCAGTGTTACCTCGGTGCATGGGAAGGCGGTGGACGGAAGTGGATTTGGTTTGAGCGGTGTCCAGGTCACCGTGGTCGGCACGGATCTCAGCGCTTTGAGCGGCCCGGATGGGACCTTTGAGGTGGGGGGCGTCCCGGCAGACCGACCGACGGTTGCAGTGATCGCACAAGTCACCCGGGATGCTCGGCGATGGCTGGCGACCGCCGATGCGACCACTGTGCCCGGCGGCGTTACCGATGTCGGCACGCTGGTCTTGTCGCCGTTTCAACCCCGCGCGGGATGGATGGCGGCCGGCGGAAATCCTCATCGAGGCACGCGCTCGACTGACCAAGGGGCGCACACCCTGGCACTTAAGGAAAACCATAGTGTGTGGGCGTGGGGCTACAATCTGTTCGGCCAAGTCGGCGTGGGCACGCAGGGAACTGGTGCACGGGCGTATTTGCGACCCGTCCCGGTAGCCTTGCTCGACTGCCAGCAAGTCGCTGTTGGAGGCGCGATTTCACATTCCTTGGCCCTGCTTAAGGACGGATCTCTCTATGGTTGGGGACGCAACGATCACGGACAATTGGGGCGCGGAAATACGCGCAATCACAACGAACCTCAACCGGTGCCCGGGCGCTGGTCCTATATTGCGGCAGGCGGTTGCCAATCGGCCGGCATTGATGACGACGGCGTGCTGTGGCGTTGGGGGGAGTTCACCGGCCGGGGTAGCGATCACACCAGCCCCCAGCGCTGGAACGAGGCCAAACGCTGGGCTTCCGTGGCCCTCGGCTATCGCCACCTGGTAGGGTTGACCGCTGAAGGCGAACTCTGGTCCTGGCAGGACGAGGAGTCCGGTGGTGGTCGTTTGGGACAGAATACTAACTGGACGTTTGTCGCCGCTGGCGGACGGCACAGTTTGGCTTTGCAGGCGGACGGATCCCTCTGGGCCTGGGGCGCCAATGAAGTCGGCCAGTTGGGAAATGATACGACCGTTGCCACCAACGAGCCGGTGCAGGTTAGCGAACCTGGTCCCTGGAGCTTCGTTGCGGCCGGCGAGGATCACACGCTCGCCATCAAGGCGGACGGAACTCTCTGGTGCTGGGGCGGCAACGGCGCGAGCCAGTTTGGCGACGGAACCCGTGTGGGTTCGACGCGGCCAGTCAACAAGCTGCCGGGAAACGATTGGGTGGCGGTCGCGGCGGGTTATCAACATTCATTTGGGCTCAAAGCCAACGGCTCGTTGTGCGCCTGGGGACGAAACGAGTTCGGCCAATTGGGGCTTGGAACGATGACCGAAGAACCGTTTCCCAAGGTTGTAGAGTCAAGCCAGAGATGGTCGCCGTGATCCGAACTCGGCAACTGCGACGAGGGAGATGGTGCTCGTTGAGAAGGACCGGCAGCCGTCCTAAAATCTGCTAATGAACGCTGACCCATGATGAAGGGCGGAATCATGGCATGCTGCTTCGGACTGGCGGTCACTTGCTGTCAGGCAGGCGAGGCGAATATGGTCAGCGCTTGGAACTCATTAGCCCTCGACGCCGTCCGCTTCGCCAACACGTCTCCGCCAGCCGCGGCACGTCATCTGGCGATCGTGCATGCGGCGATGTTCGACGCGGTCAATTCGCTCGGCGCGAAATATGCCAATTATCGGCCCCACACCAATGCACCGACGAATGCTTCGGCCGAAGCAGCGGTCGCGGCAGCCGCGAATCGGGTGCTGCGTTATTTGTATCCGCAGTTCACCACCACGATGGACGCAGCGCTGCAGTCGCACTTGGCGGTGTTACCGGACGGACCAGAGAAGGCGGCCGGCGTCGCGTGGGGGCGGCAAGTTGGTCAGGAATTGTTGCTCGAACGCGATTTCGACGGTTCGAACTACGGCGTGGATTATCGCGCGTCCCCGCAGCCGGGTCACTGGCAACCCACGCCGATCCAGTTTGCGAGTCCGCTGTTGCCCCAGTGGCCCCGACTGAAGCCGTTTGTTTTGGAGCGGGCCGATCAATTTCGAGCGCAGCCTCCACCGTCCCTTAAGAGTGGCAAGTGGGCCGAGCAGTTGAATCAGGTTAAATCGATCGGCGGCAAAAAGAGCACGACCCGAACCCCGGAACAGACGGAGATCGCGTGGTTCTGGGCGGATGGAGTGGGTACCGAAACGCCGCCCGGACACTGGAACGGAGTCGCCCAACAATTCGCCAAGGCCAAGCAGCTTTCCTTGCTCGAATCCGCCCGCCTATTCGCTTTGGTAAACTTGGCTCTCGCCGATGCCGGAATCGCCTGCTGGGACGCCAAGTATGCCTACGATTGGTGGCGGCCCGTCACGGCGATTCGAGCCGCGGACACCGACGGTAATCCGGCGACGGACCCGGATCCCCAATGGCTCCCACTCATTCTGACCCCGCCCTTCCCGGAACACACTTCGGGGCACAGCACTTTCAGCGCGGCGGCGGCGGCCGTTTTGCGCGCGTTCAATGGTGGGGATGAGTTCGCTTTCAAGCTGTATTCCAATGGCCTCTTTGGAAAATCGCGTCAGTACCAGCGGTTTTCCGATGCGGCACAGGAAGCCGGGCAGAGCCGGATTTATGGCGGCATTCATTTCCCCTCGGCGAACCTGGAAGGGCAGCGGACGGGCTCGGTGGTCGGAGAATATGTTATGGCAAACGCGCTCGCGCCGCTTGCCCCGACTCCGGCGTTTCGCCAATCTCCGGATCGCTGACCTCGCCGGCTTCTGGATTTACTCAGACGCACCAAGAGAAACCTGAATATGAAGCATACATTAATCCTCGTCGCACTCGCTGGGGGCCTACTCACTGCCCTCGGCCAGCATCACAACGGCGGCGGGAGCACTGAGTTCGGAGGCGATCCAATCACCAATATTGTCCCGTTTGTTGATCCTCTACCCATCCCAGCTTTCGCTGTACCGACTGGCACGATCAATGGTGCTCCTGTGTATGAACTCGCGATGACGGAATTTATGCATCGGTTCCACCGCGATCTGCCCGAAATGCCTGTATGGGGCTACGGAGGCAGCTATCCAGGACCCACCATTCAAGCGGTCGTCAACCAACCGATTTACGTTCGATGGATCGACCAACTTCCCGTGCACTATCCTCCGTGGCTTCCGCCGAACCCTATCAATCACGGCGTTCACGGCGATCTCGTGCAAAATGTCGTACACTTGCACGGCGGTGCCAACCGACCGGAATTCGATGGACATCCCGAGGCCTGGTTTCGCCCGGGTGAATCGCGGACCTACCTTTATGAGAATATCGATTTCGGCGGCGATGGTGAAACGTTGTGGTACCACGACCACGCCATCGGCGTGACCGAAATCAACGTGTACGCGGGTCTGGCCGGATTCTACTGGTTGCGCAACCCTGACGCCGAAGCTCCCTTGGACCTGCCAAGCGGGCCTTATGAAATCCCGCTCGTCATCCAAGATCGCGACCTCCAAACGAATCATCCTCCCGCGAGTTTGCTTTCGATCGGCGTTTTGCCCTGGCATTACCTTCCGGTAGTCAATGGCAAGGTGGCACCGTACTTGGAGGTCGAACCCCGCAAGTATCGCTTCCGTATCCTGAATGGCAGTGGTTTTCGGACCATCGGGTTGGTCCTATACGCGAATGGCCAAAATGTTCCGATCGACCAGATCGGCACCGACGATGGATTCCTGGCCAAACCAATCCGCATCGCCATGACTAATAATGTGCTGCAAACGCTCCGATTGATGCCCGCCGAACGCGCCGATGTGATCGTGGATTTCGGCGGGCTAGCCGATGGAACTCACGTGGTGATGACCAATCAGTTCGACTCCACCAGCGTCGCGCTGCCACCGGCCGAGCCGCTGAATGTGGTCGGAGGAAACTTCATGGAATTTCGCGTTCATCGCCGGGATTCAAATCCTGACCCCAGCCGATTGCCGGACGTGCTGACGACCAATGTGGTCAACCCTCAGTTGCTTGCCGCGCGGGCCGTGCGTACCCGAACGATAACCCTGGATCTTCGAAATGAGACTCCTTACCCGGGCCTCGCTTTCGATACCGACACCAACGTCTTCGCACTCATCAACCTGATGCATTTCGATGACCCGGTCACCGAAACACCCCGCGGCGGCGACGTTGAAATCTGGCAAATTGTGAATCTATCCGATGACCCACATCCGATCCATGTTCACCTACTCGATTTCTTCATCTTGGACCGGTTGAATTTCACAGCGAATGGTGCGGCTGAGTACATCAATGACCGCAAGTTGGGACGACTGAAACCGTTGACGAGCTATTTGACCGGCAGCAGTCGTTTCGTGCAGCCCAACGAACTCGGACCGAAGGACGTCGTTAGGACCCCGCCGAAAGCCGTCACTCGAATCGTCATGGAGTGGCCACGGGATCCTCGGTTTTACGGAAACTACGTTTATCACTGTCATATCCTGGACCACGAAGACAACGACATGATGCGCCCGCTGACCGTTCGTCCGCCGCTCGAACCGGGTCAAATGCTCGCGGATTTCGATCTGCTGACGGGTCTGCCCTTGATTGAGGTGGGGACGGCCAAAGGAATTCCCTACGTGATCCAAGCCGCGTCCACGCCGACTGGGTTCTTTCCCATCAACGAAACGATTGGCACCGGGCAGACGTATTATCTCGTTGATCCGCCAGTCGCCGAATCGCGAGCGAAGTTTTACCGCACGCTCACTGGTCCGTAAACCAAGGGAGGTCAAGGTGGGCTCGTGAGCTGGCGCAACCGGCGCGACAACCGATGCCCCTTCTGCCACGTTGACGCCGCAATTCGAGCGGCTTGCGTTCATGAAACTGACATCTGAAAACGTCCCTCCCAAACTCACCCAACCCGTCGCGGCTTTGCTGCTGAGTGCGGTGCTGGCCATCTTTCTGGCGGACGCAGGGATGTCGCTTGTGGACGACCTGCTTAATTTGTGCGGGGTTCGGCTACTGAACCCAATTCGGGGGCTACTCAGTTTCTTGTGCCTGCTTACCGGTCTCGCGATTTATGGCCTAATGGGACTAACACCCGCGATCCCGAAACGCATCTTCCTGCCCGTATCGCTCGTGGGACCTCTGTTAATCCTCAGTTTGCCGCTACTTTCCATCTATTTTTACTCGGACCTGCCGGTCGTAGCGCTGCTGTTTTCGGCGGTGCAAGTCGGGGTTGGACTCTGGCTCGTCCATTCCACCCAAGGGGGCTTCCGCCTCCGCTGGCCGCTCATCCGAGCCGAGCACTTGGGGTCCCGGCGTTTTAGCTGGAGGAATCTGCTCGGTTTTGTCGGGGTGAACCTGGGTCTGCTGTTACCCGGAGTGGTTCTCTACCTAGCGTTTTGCGTCCATTTGGCTGTCGCCCATTTGACTGACGGATTTCTGGGACTGCATTTCGGCGGAATCAGCTCAACCGCCCGAACCTATGAGCGCGCCGACGGCAAGTCGGTTCACCTGATTCCAATGATGCATATCGGAGACGCGCGGTTCTACACCCAGCTTTCTCAAACGTTCCCCAGCAATTCGGTGATTCTCTTGGAAGGGGTGACCGATGAGAAACACCATCTCAAAGACAAGCTGAGTTACCAGCGAGCGGCCGAGTCCCTCGGGTTGGAGGAGCAGCGCGAGAATTTCGATCCCGCTCAGGGAATCGCTCGCCGGGCCGACGTCGATGTCGATCAGTTTGCTCCCTCGACCCTGGAAGCCCTTCAGCTGGTGACCGCCATGTATTCGAAGGGTCCAAGCCTACCGTTATTTTTGGAGCTGGCGACCAAGGGGCAAGACCCGCAGGTGGCAGATCAGCTTTGGCGAGATCTCCTCACCCTACGCAATGAGCATTTGCTGAAAGAAATTGAGACGGCGCTTTTGGAAACTGGGACGGTCATGGTTCCTTGGGGCGCCGCTCATATGCCGGGGCTGGCGATGGAAATCCAGAAGGCCGGTTTCAAGCTATCCTCCAGTCGGGAATACCAAGTCGCCAACTTCCGCACCATGTGGGATCGCATCCGGTCGAAGTGAAAGGTGAGCGCCTACTCCCTTGCGGCTTGCGCCACCGAATGATTACGGCAGACAGTCGATTGAACTACCCAACCCCGAGTGATGAATGTGCTCCCAGCAAACCTACTAATCTACGCGTGCCTCATGATTGGGACCCTGCAGGTCTCAGCGGCGGAATGGCCTGAGTGGCGAGGCCCGACCGCTCAAGGCCACGCTCAGGCGAAGTCTTTGCCTACTCGTTGGAATGAGACCAGCAACGTCGTGTGGAAGACGGAGATTCCGGGTCGCGGTTGGTCCTCACCGGTCATCGGAGGCGACGAAATTTGGCTCACCACCGCGATCGAGCAGGCGGCCACACCGGAGGAGGCCGAGCGAAGGGTCAAAGCCAGCAGCAACCGGCAACCTCTGTCGGTCTTGGCGAGCCTGGAATTGCGGGCGATCGCGCTGGACAAGCGTACCGGCCGAGTGAAGCACAATGTGTTGCTGCTCACCGAACGGGAACCCCAATTAGTGCATGAGCTGAATAGCTATGCCTCGCCGTCCCCGGTGTTGGAAGACGGCCGGCTCTACTGTCATTTCGGCACCTTCGGAACTGCGTGTGTGGATACTCGCACGGCCCAAGTGCTGTGGACCAATACCACGTTGCGGATCTCGCATGAGAATGGCCCCGGGAGTTCGCCGGTGGTGTGGCGTGATCGGCTCATTTTCCACTTGGACGGCAGCGATTCGCAGTCGATCGCGGCGTTGGACAAACGAACGGGGCAATTGCTCTGGCGGACGGCTCGATCGGGTACCTTGCCAGACAATCCTCAAGCCAGGAAATCCTATGCGACTCCACTCACTCTGGACGTGGCCGGAAAACCGCAGCTCTTCTCACCCGGCGCGGATTGGCTCTTTGGCTACGATCCGCAAGATGGCCGTGAATTGTGGAAGTTGAACTACGGTTCGCAGGGTTATTCGCTTTCCGCTCGGCCCGTTGCCAACAGCAATATCTTTTTCACCAGCATTGGATTTGATGCGCCGGAACTTTTGGCCATCCGATATGGAAATGATCGGAATCCGGAGATTCTTTGGCGCTATTCCAAAGGGGTTTCGACGATGTCTTCACTCTTGCTCGTCGGGAACGAACTCTACTTTGTCAGCGACTCCGGCGGGATACTGACCTGCCTTGATGCCGCGACCGGCAAAGAACATTATCGGGAGCGTTTGGGCGGGAATCATTGTTCCTCGCCCATCCTCGCAGACGGAAGAATCTACCTCGCCAGTCGCGAAGGGGTGACTTCAGTCATTAAGCCAGGTGTTACCTTCGAGCTGATTTCACAGAATCGGCTGACGGGAAAAGTCATGGCCTCCCCGGCAGCAATCGATACCGCCTTATTTGTCCGTACCGACTCCGCGATGTATCGGATTCAGCAAGGCGGAGAGGCACTTCAACGGAATTAGAATCAAAGGACGCAAGATCCGGTAACTACGCTCCACTCGGTACTTGAGGCATAGGTTTTGGGCCAAACCATCATGAAAGCATTTTTTAGAGGATCCCTTGCCGTCCTGCTCGGGCTACTGGTCGGTAGCATCGTGAACATGGGTCTCGTCTTGCTCAGCCCTCACGTAATTCCGCCGCCGCCAGGAGTGGACGTCGGCGATGCTAAGAGCATCCGCGCGTCCATCCATTTGTTTGAACCGAAGCACTTCGTGTTCCCGTTCTTGGCGCACGCCCTCGGAACGCTATGCGGCGCAGCAGTCGGCTATCTGGTGGCCCTGCGATACCGTTTGGGGATTTCCTTCGTGATTGGAACACTGTTCTTGGCGGGTGGCATTGCCGCGGCCTCGATGATTCCGGCACCAGCCTGGTTCATCGCCGTCGACCTTCTGTTAGCTTATTTGCCCATGGCTTGGTTGGGAGCACTACTCGGCCGCTCACTCAAAAAGGAGGCGGTACATGCGCCTTAGAACTGGCGATGCCCCGAGACGGCGGCCGAAAAAGCACACGCAGGCGCCGGAGCCTACGAGCGCGTCCGTCATCATCCGCGCTTTCGCCCGGTTCGCAGCCGCGTGGCCTGTGGCTCATCTTTGACGTTGCCTCACACCATATGGGACTTTTTCTGGCAGTGTCGGGAGTCGTTGGTGCGAAGAAGGAAGCCGTCGTGGCAGCGCTCTCCTCGTTCACTGCCACGCGAAAGGGTTCATTTCGTCCAGGAGCGAGAAGCCCCGAAGATCCGAACACCTTGGTGCTGCTCGACGATGCGTCGAGGTGCAGTGTGCTTTATCCTTCGGACTTTCTCGAATGGGACGAGGTCTCACGAGACCTATCGATGCAGTTAGGCGTTCCTGTTTTCTCATTCCATATCCACGACGGAGACCTGTGGATGTTTCTGCTGTTCGACAAAGGTGAGCAGGTCGCTCAGTTCAATCCTTTGCCTGAATACTGGGACGACAGTATTTCCGATGAGGAGCGGACGTCATGGTCCGGAGACGCCGCCGCTATCGCTTCTTGCATTCCCGGTCTGGCAGCCGACTCGATAAGACCCTACCTACGCCATTGGAACTTAGATGAGGATAACCCCGGCAAGGCGTTCCCCGAGGACCAATTCAGTTACCACGACTGCTGGCAATTATGCGATTTCATGAAGCGAATCGGCCTGCGATATCCATTGGACGAACGCGGCCATATTCTCGGCGAGACCTTTGAATTCGTTGTCCCGGAGCATTCGTCCAGAAACTAACCCTGTGCGCCGAAGTGGTGCCTGATAATAGACCATATTCGAACCCTTTTTGGCAAATGAGGGTCGAGTTTAGCCTGTTTGTGTGATCGACGAGAATCCGCTCTAGAGAAGAGAAGTTTCCACCCACCCTTACGCGCAATCTGGAAGGGTTGTGCTCGAACAGGCACGTTGTCACTTAGCGCTTTTGTCGGGGTTTTGTCCGGACAACGGCCGGTCTCAAGATTCCCTGAACCCCCCGGAGTCTGGCCGTCCCGCCGCTCGGCACTCAGTTGCGTTTGCGGCTCCGCGCGAAGGCGAGACCAGCAAGCGCTATCCCGAAGGCAGTGAAGGTGCCGGTTTCGGGCACGGGATTGGGCTTGAAGTCGAACGAGAGGTTCAAAACGGTGCCATCCACATAGCTCAGGCCCTGCCAGTTCAGAAAGATCTGATTTGCGTTAAAGGTGACGTCCGAATTGTCGAACCCGACAAACGTCGATGATCCGTCCACTGTCGCGCCGAGAATGCCGTGCGGCGCTGCCATGGTGAAGACGACGCCATTGAATGACGTTGAGTTCCAGGTCGGGTTGATCAGCACCGTATCGAAGGTCAGCGAGATGGTGTTAGCGGCAAAATCGACATTTATGAACGTAACGTCTTCCACATTGCCGACTGTTTCCACCCCGGCACCCACGGTAAACGAAGGCGGTACAAACTCCGCGAATGGATAGGGAGTACTCGTGTCCGGATAATAATAGGTCGCGTTGACGTCCTGGCCGATAAAGCTCGCATGGGTGACCATTGGGAAGGCCAACATGGCCATTGTCGCGACCAGCCTGCCAAGCCCGTGATTCATCATATTTCCATCCTGTCGATCGAATCTGCGAAGTTCCAGTATCATTTGCGGCGAATTTTAAGGGCCGAGATTCCTGACAGTCAACGGGTTTCCGAGCAGCGATTCTGGATGGTGGGGCCGACCTGGGCACAGAAATCCAATTCTGTTCGGACGAACCCCTGCGATCTCCTCGAACCGATTTCTCCGTGCCGAAACCCTTTCCATCGAGTTCAGAAAACCCTGGAATTTACTTGCTCAAACCAACCTCCCGGCCAAATCCGCAACCTCCGAATCCGAACGAAATTCAATTTGGTGCACCGGGCAGGACTCGAACCTGCAACCTTCTGATCCGAAGTCAGAAGCTCTATCCAATTGAGCTACCGGTGCCCCGTCACAAACTGCGCGTCCGACTTC
Organism: Verrucomicrobiales bacterium; assembly: GCA_003445095.1. Lineage (GTDB taxonomy): Bacteria > Verrucomicrobiota > Verrucomicrobiia > Limisphaerales > UBA9464 > UBA9464. The sequence goes on along the minus strand of DLVS01000727.1, from coordinate 3,960 downwards.
GCTGAAATTGGAGCAAGTTGCAAGTCATGGTTCCGTGGAAACACTCGCGAACTGAAAGGCAACCGAGCATTCGACACCGAGCACCGCAACTTCCCGCTTCCAAAGGTACGGACACGTACTATTTTCGCGCGGTCATTTACTTATGCCCATTCCCACCGTCGCTCCCGAAACCGTGGCCGCCGCTCAGGCTCAACTCGACTCGCATTTGCGCGAGATCGTCCGCTGGCATTTCAGTCCGGAAACCGGCTCGCCTTTCTGGCTCGATTGGGCCGCCAAGAATTGGGACCCGCGCACCGAAGTCCAAACGTTCGCCGATGTTCTCAAATTTCCACACTTCCAAGACGAATTCTTGCGCGATCTCCAACCCGAAGTGTGGGTACCCGCAGCGTTCAAAGGGCAGCCGTTTAATATCTTCGAAACGGGAGGGACGACGGGCATGCCAAAGCAGCGCATCGGCTGGAACGACTACAAGGTCGATTACTCCGAGTTTAGCGAGAAGATTTCTGATGCTCACTTTCCGCGTGGCGGTGCCTGGTTGATGATGGGGCCGACCGGGCCGCGGCGACTACGCCTGGCGATTGAGCATCTCGCCAATGTCCGCGGGAGTTCCTGCTACTTCATCGATTTGGATCCGCGCTTCGTGAAGAAGCTGATCGGAAACAAGCAGTTCGACGTGGCCAAACAATACATGGCCCATGTGGTGGATCAGGCGACGACGCTCCTCAAGCATCGCAAGATTTCCGGTCTATTCACCACCCCGAAGCTTCTCGAAGCCCTGGCGGAAAAGGTGAATCTGTGGGACGCGGGCGTTCGTGGCGTGTTCTGTGGCGGCACGTCCATGAAACCGCAGGAAGTCCGCTTTATCGTCGAGGAATTGCTCGAAGGCCGGATCGGATTTTACCCCACCTACGGCAATACGCTCATGGGCTTGGCTGCCAGCGTGCCGCTCCAGCCGGAGGATAACTTCAGCGTCACGTACTATGCGCCGCAGCCGCGGGCGGTCTTGCGGGTCGTGAAGCCCAATGCCACCCAAGAACTCGTGGGTTACGGTGAATTTGGCCGAGTGGAACTCACCACCCTCACCAAGGAGTTCTTCATGCCGCGATTTCTCGAACGCGACGAAGCGATTCGGCGTGCCCCGCGTCCGCCGTATGCGTGGGATGGAGTGGGCGACGTGCGCCCGTTTGGCGCGATGGAAAAGAACATCGTTGAAGGCGTGTATTGAAGAGGGGGACGGGCCTTCGAGGGCGATCGAGCCCGCGGGTTTGTGGAACGCTAATTGACCACTGCAGGTTGCCCCCTAACCTCCCGGCCGCCATATGAGCAAACTCGATGATGTTTACGCCAAACTACAAGTCCGGACCGGCGCCAAACTGGCCTTGATCGTTCTCGATGGCTTGGGAGATATCGCCACCCGAGGCCAAGGTTGGATGACTCCGCTAGAGGCCGCCCGTACTCCCAATCTCGACGCTCTGGTCGCCCAAGGATGCGCCCAAGGGCGAATGATTCCCGTGGCTCCTGGAATCACTCCTGGGTCCGGGCCCGGACATTTGGCGCTGTTCGGGTACGATCCGATCCAATGGGAAGTCGGCCGGGGTGTGATCGAAACGCTCGGCTTGGGAATCGAATTGAAGAACGGGGACGTCGCGGCCCGGGCAAATTTTTGCACGCTCGATGGAAAAGGTCTCGTGACGGATCGACGAGCCGGTCGCATTGCGACCGATGTTTGCGAGCGCCTGTGCAACATTCTGTCGGCGAAAATATCAAAGTTGGGGACGACACAGGTTTTGATTTATCCGGGCAAGGAACACCGGTTCGTCGTGGTTTTCCGCGGTGCTGGCCTCGAGGGCCCAGTCACGGACACCGACCCCAATCGCGAAGGTCTGCCCATTGCCGAGGCCAAGCCGGTGGATCCTGCCAATGCCGGGCAGAAGAAAGTCGCGAAGCTGATCAGTGATTTTTACAAAGCGGCGCTTCCCTTGCTCAAGAACCAGCAGCCCGCCAATGGGTTCCTCCTACGGGGCGTGGCGCACCAGCCGGACATCCCCACGTTCGAACGGCGTTATGGGTTGAAAGCCGCCGCCATCGCCGTGTACCCGATGTACAAGGGCCTGAGTCAACTCGTGGGGATGACTAAAATAGAAGGAGTGGAAACCATCGCGCAGCAGTTCGAGCGCTATGTGAAGGAGTATGAGCACTACGATTACTTCTTCATTCACTATAAGTACACCGACAAGGCGGGTGAAGATGGGAAATTCGAAGCCAAGGTGAAGGCGATCGAAGACTTCGACGCGGCGTTGCCAATTTTTCTCGCGCGCAAACCGGACGTCCTGGCCATCACGGGTGATCATTCCACTCCCTGTGCGGTCAAGGGGCACTCGTGGCATCCCCAACCGGTGTTGCTCCATTCAGAGTTGAGTGGATCGGACAAGCTGGAACGCTTTACCGAGACCGGCGCCAATGTCGGCAGCCTGGGAGTGTTCGAGGCCAAGTACCTCATTCGTCTCATGCAGGCGAACGCCAAGATGTTCGACAAGTATGGGGCCTGACACTCAATCGGTGCAGTTCCAAAGAAGTGGAGACTGCGCTCGGTACGATTTGCGTGGCTGGAGTCGAAGGACTGAAGAAGATGAAAATGCGCGCCGGCCGTCCCCAAGACCTGGCAGACTTGGCGCGTCTTGAGGAACTCGACCATGGCCGTAGCGATGGATAAGGAATCCGTGACCGGACGCCTGCGTGAGGTGGCGGAACTGTCTCATCTGTGCCGACAACTGGCCGGACCGCGTTGGCCTTACCGAATGTCCAATCTGTCGCGACTGCTCAGTCCGACCGACTCGCACGGCCCAACAGCTCAGCCGTCCGAGCGAGATCCAGCCCTGCCAACTTCAGTGAACGGTCCGCGATGAAGGCAGTGATTCTAGCGGCGGGCAAAGGCACCCGCATGAAGGAACTGACGAATGAAGTTCCGAAACCGATGCTGCACGTTCAGGGCCGACCGATCCTCGAGCAAATTCTCGAGGGACTCCTCGCGGCCGGCATCCCGGAAGTCTGCCTCATTACCGGCTGGCGCGCGGAAGTCATTGAGCAGCACTTTGGCGATGGATCCCGTTTCGGGGCGCGGATTTCCTATGCTCGCCAAGTAGTGCAAGACGGTACAGGGAAGGCGCCGGAGTATGCCCGGAGCTTCGTCGATGATTCCTCCTTTCTCCTGACCTATGGCGACATCTTGGTCAAACCCGACACCTATCAGCGAATGCTGAAGCGATGGCACGAGGGTGAATTCGCCGGCCTGCTCACGGTCACCGAGGGTGAAGATGTCACCAAAGGCGGCCTCAATTTCTTCGACGAGCGTTTCTGTCTCACTCGACTCGTGGAGAAACCGAACGCGGCCCAACTCGAGGAACTCCGAGCGACGGGCTGGCTCAAGCCTGGCGCACCGGCTTGGTACAACGCGGGCATTTATTTGTTTCGACCGAGCTTATTCGACTTCACCGCCAAGTTACCGAAATCCCCTCGCGGCGAGTATGAACTAACCGACGCCATTTCCGCGATGATTGCCGCGGGACACATGATCGCGGGCTTGAAGATCGAAGGGCGCTGGGTGGATGTGCGGGACCCGGAGGTTCTCGCCGGACTGCGGTAGAGACTGGCCCCATCTCATCCGCAGGGCTTGGGTGCTTCGCGGCGGGGAACGCAGGAAGCAACGGGTTCGTGGAGTTGCCTATCCGTTCTATTATGTGATGGAGTTGGCCGATCCAGTGGCAAGTGGTCAGTCGTCAATGGTGAGTGGTCCGGTCCAACGTGATAGCCAGCGGACCGGACCGGATCTTCTCCCGGCGTGACCTTACTGAAGGTGCCGTCGCCATCGTTGCGGTAGAAGACGTTGGTTCCACCATAATTACAAATGTAAAGATCTAACAGGCCGCGGTTGTAGAAATCCCCCCAAGCGGCACTCGCGAA
>DLVS01000550.1 GCA_003445095.1 Verrucomicrobiales bacterium | reverse complement strand
AATGAATTGTCCGCAGAACAAGGTGAGACCCACCGCTAACGTTGCCGCGCTCGTCCATTTCTGCGTCAGGCTTGTTGCCACCACGCCCGAGGCCAACCCTCCGGTCACGATCATCAACTGAATGCCCCAAGCGAATTGGATGTCCACCCAGCCCACTCCCCCCATCAAGACCGGAATGAGCAGCACTGGAAGGCACGCGAGCCAGAGCGAAAGTAAGCGGACGATTTGCGCGGCCGCTTTGCCGAGAACGACTTCAAATGGTCGCAGCGGCGTCAACGCGAGCAGGACCAGAGTCCCTTCCCGCCTCTCGCGGGCGATGGAGTCGGCCGCGAAGAGCGGAGCTGCCAAGAGCAGCATGCCTGATAGGACCGTGTGCAGTAAGGCGAAGAGCTCGCCCCCCGATAGCTTGTCCGAACGCCCGCTCCCGGAGAAGGAGACCAGGCGCGCGTCAGCAAGCATCAGGAACATTGCCACCAGCGCGAGGAATGCGATAATCACCCTTAGCCAGAATGTCCCGTGGCGATGGGCCGCCGTGCGCAACTCGCGGCTCAGCACCGATAACAAACCAGGGGCAATTTTGGGCACCGAGGAGAGATTCGATGACGTTCCTCCTGCCCGTCCATCAAGAATGGCAGCAGGGAGGGATCATCGCTAAGAAGGCGATCACGAAAAGCCATGAACCGGGTAGGGCTGCCGCGCGGCGGCGGCCTCGCACCGGAGGTGCGGCCTTTCGCACTAGCGCGAGGGAGAAATCTACGCGTCACTGCGAAGGGCCGGCCCGGAGCTGCGCCCCGGCCGGGGACGGCGCAGCGCGCCATCCCTACCATTTGACGGTTCATGGAGAGGTTGGACCTCCACAATTCGGACGTGAATCGAGGCCATGAACCTGGTAGTCGCTGACGGGAGGAAGCGCTGACTTGCGAAGCGCGTGAGTCGTTGCAGGACGGTTGATTCCCCGCGACGGTGCGAAAGGAAAGTGCGCGTCGTTCCCTCCGCGGCTACGCCGGTTCATAAATAGCGTGCCTCTACTTTCGCAATGATTAATCCGCCAAGGGTTGAAACTTCTGCCGCTTCGTTTGTTCGAATCGTGCAATTGGCGACAAGCACACGCTATCCTCGCGCGCGTTGAACGCGCCGCCCGTCGCCCATCGAGAGCTTCTCGTCGCGGCTCGTCGTCGCTCGACCTTGTGGATTCGGCTAGGCGCGGCGCTGGTGGCCACCGTCATCATTAGCGTCGGTCTGCTCGCCAATGCTTTCAGCAACGGCGCGGTCGGTGGCAGTGCTGTGTTTGTATTCTTGGTGGTTCTTACCGCAATCGTTATCAGCGCGGCGGGCGTGCTGTTGACCGCCGACGCGATTAGCTCGGAGGCACGCGACGGCACGCTGGGGTTGTTGTTTCTGACGGACCTGAGCGGGTTCGACGTGATCACCGGGAAGCTCGCGGCCGCCGGAATTAAAGCGGCGGGAGCACTTGTAGCGGTGCTTCCGATCTTGGCGGTTACCGTAATGCTCGGCGGCGTCACGGCCGGGGATTTTTGGCGGAACGCCTTGGCGTTAATAAATCTGCTGTGGGTGGCCCTGAATCTCGGCTTGGCGATGTCGGCTCGAACTTCGGACGCCCAGCGTGCGCTAACCGCGGCGTTGATCTGGGGTGTGTTTCTGTTCATCGCGCTTCCCGGAAGTGCTCGAATGTTCGGGTTAGCGTTTGCCTGGCCTCAAATATCTTCCCTCTTGGGAGCCAGCCCAATCTGGACGTTGATTTGTGCGCGCGATGTTCAATTCACTCTGAGCCCCGAAGCGTACTGGCGCTCGTTGATTATTTCCCATGGGGTTGGTTGGCTGTTCCTTCTTAGCGCTTCCCGAACTGTCACGAAGGTCTGGCGCGAGGGTGGCCAAGCGTGGTCGCGGAAATCGGTGAGGGCGCGTTCCGAGAAGCGTCCGCCGGCAACGTTAGAAAATCCGGTGGCCGCCCTTACCATGCCGAGCGTCCGCGAACGTGGCTTCGCCTGGGGCATTGTGGCGCTGGCAGTAATTTCGACCGGCGTTTTCTGGGAAATACCGCGATCCTCATTCTTCTCGCAAGTCTGGACGCTGCAGCCCTTCGCGCCGGCGTTCTGGGCACTGCAAGGTATGTTTGCCTGGAAGTGTTGCGTCTTCTTCCATCAATTGCGGAGTGGCGCGGGCGAACTCCTTCTCACCGCCCCCGTAAAAGAACTTCAAGTACTGGGCGGAGCGTGGACGGGTGCCCGGCGTCTCGTCCAAGGGCCGCTCGTCACTCTCGCGGTGCTGCACGTCGTCATCACCATGGCCCGTGTTTTCATCGAAGGAACGGAGTATTCCCACCGAGTGTTTGCCTCGGTGGTGAGTTTGGTCGTGGTTGCCTATCAGGTGAGTTGCTTAGTTACCGATTTAGTGGCGTCGGGTTGGCTCACGGCCCGATTTGGGCTGCGAAGTCGTAGCGCGGTTCAAGCCCTGGGTATGTGCTTCGTCGTATTGTTCCTGCCGCGCTTGGTTTTGCTCTGCGTCCCCAACTTATTGATCAGCGCGGTGGCTCTGACTTGGGCGCGGAGTTCCCTGGTGCATAACATCCGTGAGTGGATAACAGGCGATCGTGAGATGCGCGGAAGTCGCCCCGGTAAACCCGTACGCTAGAGCGACGCTGCTCCTCGCAGCGATTGAATCGAAGTCGAGATAATCGAGTCGTGCACCGGCGAATCACCCTTGCGAGCTAAACTATTTCCACGGGACATTTAGGCAAGGCATCGAGGAACTGTTGACCGTAGCGTTTGGTCAGGATGCGATTGTCGAGAACCACGACAATGCCCGTGTCCGTGCCCGTGCGAATGAGCCGGCCAACCCCTTGCCGAAACTTGAGAATGGCTTCCGGTAAACTGAAATCGAAGAACGAATTGCCACCCGCGGCTTCGATGCGTTCGAGTCGCGCTTCGATCAACGGGTGATCAGGTACGGCAAATGGCAAGCGCGTCAGGATGACATTACTGAGCGCTTCTCCGGGGACATCAACTCCCTGCCAAAACGAATCCGTACCAAAGAGGACCGAATCTACGTTTTCCCTGAACTTCTCCAGCAGTGTGGAGCGTGGGGTGCCGGTTCCTTGCACGTACGTCTCCAGCCCCAACCGATCAAAAAACGACTCCATGCGCCCGGCCACTTGTTGCATGAGGCGAGAGTTGGTGAACAGCACGAACGCCTTGCCGTGGGTCTTCGTTACGAAATGTTCGATCCAGTGAACCAAGGCTTTTTCGTAACCGTCGTCGCGCGGATCCGGCATTTTCCCCACGACGAACAAACGCATCTGCTTCTCATAATTGAAAGGCGAGCCAACCTGGAGCCCCGGCACCGACTCCGCTCCGACACGACGAGCGAAGTATCGAAGTGGTCCCATTTGTCCGGCGGGAATTAATCCCGAATCGGAAGGATGGAGGGGCGGGGACGTTTGGGACGGCGTGACTTGAATCGATCCCGAGTCCGTGCCGAGCGTCGCGCTGGTCATGACCACACTAGTGCCCGACTTGAACAGGCGTTCGCGAAGAAAATCGGCCACGTCGACCGGAGCGGCGTTGAGGGAAAGATTGCGTTGCGTCTTGCCCGTGCGCTCGACCCAATACACATGGTCTTCGGCCTCCTGCTTAAGGAAGGTTTGCACCGCCAGGCGAAGATCCATGAGCCGGCGATTGCATTCGAGTAGCTCGTCACCGGTGTCCTTGTCGTCGGTGGCTTGCACCAGGTCCGCGACTTGTTCCCGTAGTCGGTGAAGTGCCAAAGTCACGGTGTCCTCAACGAATTCCGGCCGGCGGATACGGAGTTCTGTCCAAGCCCTTTTTTCCGGTTTGGGATGGGACGACCGCAGGCTCGTGCTGTCACCGCGACTTTTTTCAGCGAGCTCCTCGCACGCCGCCTCAATCCGAGTAAAAAACTCGTCACTCTGTTCGAGAACTTCGCTGACCTCTTTGACCTCGGCGCCGCGGTGCAACGTGGTCAACAGCCCTTTCTTCGTGCGCGGATTATAAAGTCGTTGCAGCGCGTAACGCACGGCCCCGCTCCCCACGCTCACGCCAATATGTCGAGCAGCGACCTGCTCCACCGTGTGCGCCTCGTCGAAGATGACGAAATCGTTTTTGAACAGGATTCCTTCGCGGGCCTGGGACTCCTCCATGGTGTTCAACAAGGTGAAGAACAGCGTGTGATTCAGGACCAATACATCGGCGCCCAAAATCCGCCGGCGGGCCCGTTGGAAGAAACACACGTGATTTTCGTCGGCGAGGTAGCTGGCGAAGCCGCATTTCTTGGGAGCACACAGCCCGCGCTCGGAACAAACCTGTTCCCAGACTTTGGGATCAGGCTCTTCATTGAAATCGCTGAGCGACCCATCCTCCGTTTTACGGGACCATTCCCAGATCCGTTCGAGCTCTTGCGTCTCGGGGGAAGTGAACAAGGACTGGGCGTGCTGGCGGGCCTTGCGGAGGCGATGGGTACACAGGTAATTCCGCCGGCCTTTCAACATCGCAAAGCTGAATTCGACCGGCAGCACACGATGAAGAAGCGGCAGATCCTTCTCCACCAATTGTTCCTGGAGATTAATGGTGTGAGTGCAAACGACGGCTTTCTTCTTGTTGGCAACGGCGTAAAGAATGGCTGGAACCAAATAGGCAAAGCTCTTGCCGACGCCGGTGCCGGCTTCAACCACCAAAGACTCCTTGTTCGCGAGCGCCCGGGCAATCGCGACAGCCATCTGTTGCTGCTGCGGTCGAAACTCGAAATTCTTCGCCTGAGAGAACAATCCATCCGGGGAAAAGATATGCTCGACCTGGCGAACCAAGTCGGCGGGCGCGGCCGCATTCTCAGCGGGAGAGATCACCAGGAGAGTGAACCGCGAACTCGGCTGAAGCGCAAAGGAAGTAGCACGCTGAGGGGACGAGGCGCACTCGTTCTTGCTCCAGACGTCCAACCATTCCTTGGCGCTTCAACCTCTCCGGACGCAAGCGAGTTAGCGCGTCCTTCCGTCCG
>DLVS01000188.1 GCA_003445095.1 Verrucomicrobiales bacterium | reverse complement strand
CGTATTCGCGACCGTCGTTTCGATGTTGGTCGGGGAGGTTGCGAAAACAGAAATAGTCCAACGTTTCGATATCGAACCCTGCCTCGGTGGCACAACGCGCCAGAATGTTCTTTTCGAAGAGATGAACCATGTGCGGGAGTCGGTCGCGCCATTCCGGCGTGGCCACCGTGCGTGGATCAAAAATACCCGGCCAACGATCGCCGCGGGCGGCGCGCTCTTCGAAGGCGGTACGCAGTTTGTGATAATAGCTCAGACTCGGAGTCATCACGAGCACGAAGAACTTGCCGCCTGGTTCGAGCCATCGGTAAACACTCTGGAAGGAAAGCTCCACCTCCGCGCCCGCGAAGAAATGCAATACAGGACGCCACTAAGACTTCCCTCGCCGAGTTTCAACTCCTGGGGGAATCGGGCCGGAGCGAGCACCAGGTGTCGATGGCTACCCGCAGGCGCGGATTCGGCGAGCACCGCCAGCTCGGTTAAGGAGAGATCGTTGGCGATAACAGTCGCGCCCGTGCCAAGGGCGGGAAGGGTGGCGTTGCCATAAGCAGCGCCGACTTCTAGCAAGGGACGTTGGGCTTGGCGGGCGTGGCTTATGAAAGCTTCGGCGGCCGGCGAAAGCTCGGTGGTCATGATGCCCATGGCGTTGTCGGTCGGGATCAGTCCCCGTTCGATTTCCTTGGGCCATTTGGGATTCGTCACGGAATCATCAGACCGATGACTCGCAGGAAATCAAGCGGTGTTAGCAACTGGAGACTTACCCGAAGCCTGACATCCCGGGCTCCACGCGAAACGGCTCGCCATCTCCAGCCCGGATGACATTCAATTCGTGCGAACCTCGTTGGGGCTATGGAAAAGAACGGAACCAACCGCACAACGCAAAAACCACCCGCGTTCGCTGTGCGTGCCGAGCGGTCACTGAAGCGTGCGGCGCGCAACGTGAAAGCCCAACACCGCGCCTTTCAAGCTGCCTGTGATTGTCTGGAAAGACGGCAAGGTGGTGGAGAAAACCGCATGACCCACGAACCAGTCCGCAAATACGCGGCCGAACAAGGGGATGGACGCAAAGTTGAAGGAATTTGTCGAAAAGGGCACGGAGGTTTACTCAAAGGTGCCAATTGCGGAAAGCTCTGACAATTCTGGCATCTAAACGCACAAATGAAGACGAGCAAACAGTCGGTTGTCGTGGTCTCACAGAACGCGCGCACATTTTTCCTATCGATGATTCCCGCGCGAGACCTAGTTCAGATCAGCTACGCTTCAGTGCGGAATAAGCATGATGAAGAAGGCGCCGTGCAGAGGCTTCTGAACCCGCGTCGAATCGACAGCATCAAGGACTTTACTCTCAAAGGCGGCGATTACCCCAACTGCATCATTCTAAACTGGGTTGACGACAAACACCCGCTGCAAATCAAATCGGGCAAGTTGGTCGTCCCGATCAAAGATCGCGTGGCCCAAATTATTGACGGCCAACATCGCGTTGAGGGAATTCGCGCAGCAATCAAAGCCAAGCCGGCGCTAGGAAGATTGGAGGTCCCCGTTGCGTTTTATCAGCACCTCAGCACGCAAGAATGTGCCGACATCTTCCTGTCCATTAATACAGAACAAAAGCCAGTTCAGCGCAGCTTGGTATTTGATCTCTACAACGTCGCAAGCGCGCATGTTGTCGACCCGGCCGCTGTGCGTGCCCGAGACATCGCAACGCGCCTCAACGAGCAAGAAGATTCCCCGTTTAAAGACCTTGTGAGGCTACCAAACGTGGAGGTGCCCAAGGGGCCTAAAAAAGACAACAAAAGCGCTGGAGTCGACCTTTCGACGGTTGTTACCTCTCTGAAACCCTTAGTGGAAGAAAAGGGAGTTTTTGAGCAAGTTGGCGTCGCGGAGTTGGAAATGCAGACCTCGGCATTGCTGAATTTTTTCGAAGTACTCCGGGATTGGTACGGCGGATTATGGTCCGACAAAGACAACGTATTTCTTTCATCTGCAGGATTTGCCGGTGCAATTGACTTCTTCAAAACTAAGCTGGTGTCTTACTGCAACTCAAATGGCTCGTTTGAGACCTCAACGATCAAAGACGCCATGGATTTGGATCCTCAAGCTTTCATCCTTCGTTCGCACTTGAAAGGGCTTCAAGGCCGGCACGCTCTTCGCGCAGTTTCGGAAATGCTCGTCGAGAGGTTCACGCCGCAGGTGAGCAAGGGTGCAACTAAGTTGAAGTTTTAGCAGTCCATGCCCCGAGCAGACATTTACATGTCTGGACTATTCCCTGCTGGAGCGAGTAAGACCACCGTCCGAAGCAGAGTGTTGGCGCCATTTGAATCACTATCTTTGTCTCGCGGGCTCAGTGCTGATGCCGGAGACCTTTATTATTCCGCCTGGATCAGTTTTCTCGATGCGTTGCACGGTATCGAAAAGGGACTTTGTACTTGGGCAACGATAAAACTGTACTACTCAGTGTTCTACGCCTTGAGAGCTTCGTTGGCCGTCAATGACATCTGCGCGTTTCATGTTGACCGCTCATCTTACATCGTGCTCGCCCGAGCAGGTCAGTCACCCACCTCGTGCGCAGAGCGAGGCACTCACAAGACAGTGATGAAGACGTTCGCGAGGCAGAACCCTGGTCATCCGCTGATTTCGCAGCAAATAGCACTGTCCGATGCCGTCGATTGGCTAATCGACCAACGGGAGTCAGCCAACTATCGAAGGGTGAGATTTGCCGAGCCAGACTGCGGTGAGGGATTGGCTCACGTTGTAAAATGTGGAGTGCGCCGCAGTCTTAACGGGTATCTTGCGGAACCTTCTTTGCTTTACGTTTTCGATCCTGACCACGCGCTCGTTGCGTATCCTATGCGGGCGCTTCAATTGGTTGGCAACCAACTTGTGGGAGCTGGCCTGATTGCGTTTTCAGAGGAAGAGCAAGTGTTCCTGCGACGTCACTCTCGGGACCGTAGCGGCGGCCTCGCAGTGCTTATTTCAGAGATGAAAAGACTTACTTTACTGAATTGAAACCTTGAGAGGAGCGGTCTGGAGCGTGGTTTGGCGATCACAAGCAACATCAGCATTTCCATACCTCCATTTCATTCCTATCATGCCCAAAACGCTCACGCCGGCCAAAGTTACCGCCAAGCCCGCGCGCTGTCGCGCCGTTACTGGCGGAGATGCGCGGACGGTGGGTTCCGGTCCGGTCACGCTCTATAGGCACATCGGCCGCCGCATCCGGCAGGACATCCTTAGAGAAAAGCGCGCGGAGTATGGGGCGGAGATTGTCGCCGCGCTGCGGCGACAATTGGGCTGGACGCATTTCAGGATGATCATCCCGCCGGAGGACGACTGAAACGCGATTTCTACGCGGAGATGTGTCGCATCGAAAAGTGGAGCCCGCAGACGCTGGAGAAGAAAATCAGCGGGATGCTTTACGAGCGGACGGCGTTGTCGAAGAAGCCGGACGAGCTCATCCGCCAGGAGCTGGCGGCGTTGCGCGAGGAGGACAAACTCACGTGCGACCTCGTGTTCTGCGACCCTTACCTGCTGAATTGTCTGGGATTGAAGGACACTTACGCGGAGAAGGATTTGGAGGCGGCCATTCTGCGCGAGATCGAGGCGTTTGTCCTCGAACTCGGCGTCGGCTTCGCTTTTCTCGAACGGCAGAGGCGCGTCACCGGCGGGCCATCGATTCCGGAGCGCGGTTCGGGAGGCACCCTGAAACGTTTACGGCGACACGTAAGTTCAGTAGATTTCCACAATGAATGCGACGGACTTGGTTACGGTGGATCCCGACGTCCTAGGCGGCACGCCCGTTTTCAAAGGCACGCGCGTTCCAGTGAAGACGCTTTTCGAATACCTTGAGGATGACTACTCGCTGGAAGAGTTTTTGGAGTGTTTTCCGTCAGTGACGCGTGAGATGGCGCGACGAGTGTTGGAGCGTTCCGAAGCGGCGTTGCTCGCGCCGGCATGAACATCCTGCTGGACGAATGCGTGCCGTGGCCGATGCACAGACTCCTGGCCGGCCACACCTGCACCACTGCCCAACGCCGTGGTTGGGGCGGAATCAAGAACGGTGACTTACTTCGACTCGCTGAAAGTGAGTTCGGCCTCTTCATCACGTCTGACCAAGGCATCCGTTATCAGCAGAACCTTGCTGGTCGGCAAATTGCGATCATCGAACTGAGCACGAACAAGCTTCGGCGAATTGAAGCCTCGGTAGACGTGGTTTGTTCCGCCGTTGCCGCGATTCGACCAGCGGAGTTTCTTCGGCTGGAGATCCCATGAAGAACGGTCCTGCACTCAGGCCAAGCTGCCGAGCGAGAATCCGCTGAATCAGCGAGTTCAAACCATGAAGTCAATGAAGAGTACCAAGAAGGAACTATCCCAAAAAGAACGCGTTGAATTGCTCAGCGCATTAAAAGTCCGCTTTGAGAAAAATCTGAACCGCCATCAAGGTCTGGAATGGCCGAAAGTGCAGGCCAGGCTGGAAGCCAATCCTGAAAAGCTGTGGTCGCTCAATGAAATGGAAAGAACGGGCGGTGAGCCGGATGTCGTTGGACAAGATAACAGGACGGGTGAATACATTTTCTTTGATTGTTCCGCAGAAACTCCCAAAGGCCGCACCAGTGTTTGTTACGACCGTGAAGGGCTAGAATCGCGGAAGGAACATCGGCCGAAAACCACCGCGGCGGATATGGCGACGGCGATGGGCATCGAGCTTCTGACGGAAGAGCAATATCTCGAGCTCCAGGAACTGGGAGATTTCGATACGAAGACATCGAGCTGGGTGAAAACCCCTGCCGAAATCAGAAAACTCGGAGGCGCCCTCTATTGTGACCGGCGCTACGGCCGTGTCTTCGTGGGCCACAACGGCGCGCAGTCCTACTACGCCGCCCGGGGATTCCGTGGCTTGCTCAGGGTCTGAGTCTGGCAGAGACGAGCTGAACTTGAGAATGGACCTCCTGAAAACGAAAACAATTGCTACGGGCTTGAGGTGCGAATGCTCGGCCGCTTGCAACTAGCAACTCACGAAAACTATGAACACGAAAATCATCACGGAAACAGCGCGCCAGACTTTCGCTGGCACGATGTCCTTTCCAGAGGTCGTCGGCCAATTGCTTGCCGCCGGAGTAGAATATTACCACGTGGATTACGTCGGGATGCGCAAGACGTTTTACAGCGCGGAAGGCGACGCGGTCGTTACTCCCATTAGTTACGAAGGGTGGCCGCCGGTCGCCGCGGATTTCGATGCCGCGGCCCGTCGGGCAGACATTTTGGACAGCCAGCGAAACGGGCAGCACTACCGCGATTTTACACGGCGCGCCATGGCCGCCGGCACTCAAGCCTATTTCGCGTTTCTGCGCGGGAAACGAGTCACCTACTTTGGCCGCCAGGGCGACCAACACACCGAATGGTTTCCCGGGGCCGAACCGGCCAAAGTTGCTAAATAGAGTATTGACCAACGGTTTCAGAAGGACACGGGAATTGTCCTTCTCGGCGACCGTCATCCAATGGGTGAGCGGCGGGATGAACTTCGTGACCGGATCGTCGAGACTCACTTTGCCCTCGTCTCCAATTCAGGGATTCAGGCCCGGACTAGTTCCTACCGCCGAAGGTTGCGCCCGAGAGCCATGATCACGAGTCCACTAAAAGCCCAGGCAGTGGAAAGGACTTCGGGTACTGGGGTCGCGTAGAACTGGACCGGCAGCTCGCGGTACACGCTGCCCTGTGTGAAAACTTCCAGGTAACCAGGGGGAGTGGCAAAATCGGCAAAGAACGGATTCGCGTAAGCGCCCGAGGCGAGGGTGTAACCCAAACCGTGCGTGGTGAGTTGTCCACCCGGGCCCGGCTTCAGTAGGTTGTCCACCGTAAAAGGTTCATTACCTGGAATGGCCATTCCGGTGGGATAAAGGCCGGTGATTTCGACCTCGTCTCGCGAACCGGAGATGGAGAGAACTTGATAGAACCCAGAGGAGTCCGCGGTGTCGCTGGTCGTTAAGGTTCCAGCCGCCGCAATGCCGCTTCCGAAGTAGTTCCAGTTCCAGGTAAGGTCGGCGCGCGCATTCACCAGCGCTGAGCAAATCACCAGGCCCAAGGAGGCACACCGCGAACAGAGTCTCATGGTCGTCATGTTGCTAAGTACAAAGGAAGGTCGGTCGTTCCCGTCTCACCGAATCGGCACCGCACCGCCAACATACTGCGTGAATTCGAGCACCCAAAATCGTATCTGATTCGACTCACGCTCGTCTCGCTGTTCGAGGCAGAGACGGGAGCCGAAGCGATGGCTCAACGGTGTTGATAGCCCAAGATTGTCGGCGTGCGGTTGGTTCCCCAAGGTAGGGCGGTGCAACGGACCGCAGTTTTAAACGTGGTGGGGTTGACGCGTAGCCTCATTGGGGAACACACGCCGCGGTTGCGTGCCTTTCAGCAGCGTCACCCGGCCGCCGTCATTGATCCAGCATTGCCCGCGGTGACATGCACCGCGCAGTCCGACTATCTCACGGGGCGGCGTCCGACGG
Source organism: Verrucomicrobiales bacterium (assembly GCA_003445095.1). GTDB lineage: Bacteria > Verrucomicrobiota > Verrucomicrobiia > Limisphaerales > UBA9464 > UBA9464. The sequence continues at coordinate 4,047 of DLVS01000188.1, read as the reverse complement.
ATCACGGCATTGTCGGCAACGGATGGTATCACCGGGAACTCGCGGAGATTCAGTTTTGGAAGCAATCAAACCATTTGGTGGGGGCGCCGAAAATCTGGGACGAACTGCGCGCGGTTATTCCCCACTTCACCTGCGCAAAACTTTTCTGGTGGTACAACATGTATTCGACCGCCGATTGGTCGGTGACGCCGCGGCCCATGTATCCGGCGGATGGCCGCAAATTGTTCGACATTTACGCGTGGCCTTACGACTTGAGGCCAGCGCTCAAACAGAAGCTGGGTGAATTTCCATTCGCAGGATTTTGGGGGCCGGCTGCGGGAGTGAAGTCGCCGCAGGGCACTCCCGATTGCGCGACCCGCTGGATCGCCGAGTCCGCCAAGTTGGTTGAAGAGTGGCACTCACCGACCCTAAATCTCGTGTACTTGCCGCATCTCGACTACAACCTACAACGGCACGGTCCGACCCTCTCGTCGAGTTCAGGGGGCCAACTGAACCCCAAAATCATTCCGGACCTGAAGGCAATCGATGATCTCGTCGGTGACTTGCTCGATTACTTTGATCGCCGCGGGGTGCAGGTCATCGTGCTCAGCGAATACGGAATTACTTCGGTGGATACACCGATTCATCTCAATCGGGAGTTTCGGAAGCGCGGGTGGCTGACCATCAAGGAAGAGCTCGGCCTCGAACTTCTGGATGCGGGTAATTCAAAAGTTTTTGCCGTCGCCGATCACCAAGTCGCGCACGTTTATGTGAATGATCGGAAGCTGATGAGCGAGGTTGAAGCTGTGCTGGAAGCGACGCCTGGAGTGGCCGAGATCTGGGATTTTCCGATGAAGATTCAAAACGGTCTGGCGCATCCTCGCGCGGGAGATTTGGTGGTCTTCGCCCAAGAGAACGCTTGGTTCACGTATTACTATTGGATGAATGACCAACGCGCGCCCGATTTTGCGCGCTGCGTCGATATCCACCGAAAGCCGGGGTACGATCCGGTGGAACTCTTCCTCGATCCCAATATTCCGCTGGCCAAGGTCAGGATTGCCTGGCGCTTGCTGCAGAAACGACTGGGTTTCCGGATGCTGATGGATGTCATCCCGCTCGATGCGACGCTGGTCCGGGGCTCCCACGGAACTCGACCGGCTAGTCAGGATGACTGGCCCGTGGTGATCGGACCGGGAGTGCCCCTGAACGCATCTCTGGGATCCACCGAAGTGGCAGGCGTTATCCGCCACGCGCTATTAGGTTAGCTCAAGCTGACCTCGTGACATCGTCTCCTATTACGCCTTAACGCGGCCCCAATCCGGCCTGCGGCCACTCGACGCTTTCGTAGGAGACGAGGTAACGAGACTCTGACTTTCTTGACCCCACCTTTAGACTACAAGCCGGGGATCGGGATGGAGCCTCCTCACGTCGACTCCTACGAAGTTCATGGTCCCGTTTCACCTCCGGATTTTGGAGGTCCAGCCTCTCTCCATGAACCGTCGGTTGATTTCCTCTGCGTCCTCTGCGTCTCTGCGCGCCCAGATTTCTCGCGCAGAGTCGCAGAGTGCGCAGAGAATACAGATTGGTTCAGGTCCCGCTTTACTTCCGATTTTGGATTTAAAGCCTGCCCACGAACCGCCAGACGAGGTAACGAGACTCTGACTTTCTTGACCCCACCGCGAGACTACAAGCCGGGGATCAGGATGGAGCCTCCTCACGTCGACTCCGACGAAGTTCATGGTCCCGATTCGCGTCCGGATTTTGGAGGTCCAACCTACCCTTGCGCGGGCGAAGCCGCCCGCGCTCCGATAGCAGTCGCGCCATGTCCCGTTTGAGGGGCCAGCCGACATTACAGGGTGAACGCTTCGCTCTATGGACGATTCCCAACTACTCCAGGAATACACCCGCGGATCCGACGTGGCCTTCACGACCTTGGTTCGGCGGCATCTCGGGCTGGTCTACTCGGTGGCCTGGCGACACGTCCACGATTCAGCTCTCGCCGAGGATGTTTCGCAGGCGGTCTTCTTGTTGCTCGCGCGCCAGGCGGCCCAACTGAAATCCGACGTGGTGCTCTCGGGCTGGCTCTTTCGCACCACTTGCTTGGTCGGGAATAACGTCCGGCGTAAGGAGCAACGGCGTCAGCAGCGAGAACAGGAGGCTTACGAAATGTCCCAACTCCATTCGACCGATGACTCGTGGCAACCCTTGATCCCAGTGATTGACGACGCCTTAAGGAAACTTGGCGAAACCGATCGCAACACCGTCCTACTCCGCTTCGCCGAAGGACAAAGTCACCGCGAAGTCGGGCGCGCCCTCGGGCTCAGCGAAGAGGCAGCCAAGAAGCGGCTCCAGCGCGCGCTGGAGAAACTTCGCGGACTGCTCAGCGCGAGTGGTGTAACGGTGTCAGCGGTGGCCCTGACGACATTGCTGGGTGAACGGCTCTCCGCCGCGCCGCCAAGCGGGCTCGACCTGAGCGTGTCAGCGGCAGCCCGGAGTGCGGCTGGCCAGGGTGCGGCGTTCCAACTCGCCCAGGAAGTCCAGCGAGCCGCCCGCTGGACTCGAGTGCGCACCGCAGTCGGGATCTTGGCGGGAGCGGCCGCGTTGTGGTCACTCTGGCTCGCCGTGCGTTCGTCCGCTCCGTCGCCGTCGCCAGCAACGGCCGAAGTGAAGCAGGCAAAGGTCATCCCCGGTGCCGTGGCCGCAGCGAACGTTTCCGCTCCTGCGACTATTTTTCGACTCACGATCTCGGGGTCCTACAACTCGAACCTCCGGCATCCAAGCGCGCGAAGCCTCTGTGAGGCTGCATAGTTGGGACCACCGGAATGTCGACCTAGTCGAGGCCATTACCATGGCAGCGCGCTGGACTTAAAAGATTATGGACTGCGGTGGCAGAGCGTCAGCGGCGACACCGCTTTGGATGCCGGACGGATGTGGAACTAAAATCATGCTCAGCCTTCATCTTGCGCGCCGCGGCAAAACAGCGGCGTGGCGCTGTCGCTCCCCGCCGCACTCCAAAATTTACGGACTGCGGTGGCAGAGCGTAAGCGGCGACACCGCTTTGGATGCCGGACGGACGTAGAACTAAAACCACGCTCAGCCTTCATCTTGCGCGCCGCGGCGAAAAAGCGAAGTGGCGCTGTCGCTTCCCGCCGCACTCCAAAATGTCACCATCCTGCAGTCGGTTCATAGTCGTCTAGCACGCTCAGGCGATCGATCTTGAGGCTGTAGATGCTTTTGACTTGGGAAGGCGTCGCCGTGCGTTCGAACCAGCGGGCCGAACACCATGGATAAGCGTTGGCGGTGAGCACTAATCGGTGTTTCACCGCGTTCTGGTGCGTGTAGTTCAACCGAGCGAAATACGATCTTTGATAAGTCAGCCGCGTGTCCCAATAGTTGTGCCAAACCTTCCTGCCGGGAGCGGCATCCAAACGATTGACCCACTTCGCCGTCGTTTCATGAAGGAGCCCCAACAACTGAGACAGCCCCGATGCGTCACCGGCAGAGGGCGGCGAGTGGGCGACGAAGTGATAATGGTTGGAGAAGACCGCCCACGCTTCGGCGTGCCACCCGTAGTCGGACAGCAGGCGGAGCAAACCGCGATGCAATACCTCGAGTCGGTCGGAACCGCGAAAATGGTGCATTTTGAGGTAAGTGCTGGCGGTGACGAAGAAGGTTCCACCCGCGGTCACTTGGTGCACCGGCGCATGAGGCCAATGTGTGACTGTGGTAGGAGACTTTGATGAGGGGTGCATGCGCTGAAATATTCCAAGCCGCCATACTATGTCGCGCCCCTAAATTTATGGACTGCGGTGGCAGAGCGTTAGCGGCGACACCGCTTTGGATGCCGGACGGACGCAGAACTAAAACCACGCTCAGCCTTCATCTTGCGCGCCGCGGCGAAACAGCGGCGTGGCGCTGTCGCTTCCCGCCGCACTCCAAAATTTACGGACTGCGGTGGCAGAGCGTTAGCGGCGACACCGCTTTGGATGCCGGACGGACGTAGAACTAAAACCACGCTCAGCCTTCATCTTGCGCGCCGCGGCGAAAAAGCGGCGTGGCGCTGTCGCT